>JADGPN010000064.1 GCA_017882465.1 Solirubrobacteraceae bacterium | reverse complement strand
AGCGAGTGGGTCGTGCGCGGCTTCCCGACCATCGCCTTGCTGCTCGTCTCCGGGGTCGGGCTGGGGTACCTGGCGAGGTTCTCACCTGGCCTGACCTGAGGCCGAACCGGGGCCTGGCGGAAACGCCTGCTCAGTAGTAGACGTCGACGACGTCGCCGTACGTCAGCCAGTTGTAGATCGAGATCGCATCCTGGATCGAGACCCGCATGCATCCATGGCTGGCGGGATAATCCGGCGCGGGGTTATAGCCGTGGATGGCGTACCCGCCGATGAAGAAGCTGGAGTAGTACATCCCATCGGGGAGGTAGCCCCGAACACGGTTGTACACTCTGAAGCCGCGGCCGAGGATCGTCGGCGTCGACGGCTTGCCGGAGCTGATCGCATAGATCGTCAGCACGCGACCACCTCGGATCAACGCCAGCAGCTGTTTGCCGAGATTGCCTTCGACGTGCTTGCCGTCGCTGGGGAAGCGCACCGGGAAGGTGCCGGTCTCATCGAGCAGCCCGCGAACCGTCGCCGAGTCGAGGTTGTGGCTCGTTCCCCAGCCACGGAGGCGGTGATAGGCGTCGACCGCGAGCCCGGTGCCGTTGTCGTAGACGCCCGTCTGCGGAATGTAGAAGTGCATCAGCGCGAGGCGGCCCTGGATCAGCTGCACGAACCGGCCCCTCGAGCCGAAGCCCGCATTCGGGCTGAGCGCGGCGAAGCCGGTGTGGGCCACGAGGCGGTTGAGCTGGACGGTCCCGGCATGCACCGCCGAGACGGAGACCTGACCCGGTATCGAGCTTGAGAAGCGCACGGAGAAGTGTCCGTACGTGCCGCCCCGTGAGCGGTCGACCCGGACCCGCTGCGAATAGACGCCGCGGCGCCCGACGGACGCCTGCACGACGACGACCTGGCTCGCGGCGTAGGGCCGCACGAACCCGTTGACGCGGATCGCACGGTTGGTGACCGTGACCGGCTGCCGGTTGACATGGAAGCTGCCGGCGAGGTTGAGGAGCAGCTGTCCCTTGGCGGGCTTCGGCGGGACGACCGGTGTGACCGGCGTGGTCGACCCAGAAGTCGCGGTGGTCGGGGTGCCGGCGGCGAGCGCGCTCGCCGGCATGAGCGAAAGCGAGATCGCAGCAGCAGCCCCCAGAATGCCCCCACCGATCCGTGTCACGGGGTGAATTCTAGAGGTCTGCGTCAAGCGACTGAGCGCTGATGCATCGCGGCCGGACCACGGTCGGCCAGCGGCCAGGTCGCGGCGGCGATCACGGCGTTGGCGGCGATCATCAGCGCGATGATTCCCCCCACCTGCCAGTGCAGCTGGTTGACCCCCAGGGCGAGAGCGTTGTTGGTCGCATGGAGGGCCATGCACGGATACAGCGAGGCGGTTCGCCAGCGGACGAGGCAGAGCACGAACCCGAGGAAGCCGAGCGGGACCAGGTACTGGGCATTCGCCGAGCCGGTGTGCGCAAGGCCGAACAGGATCCCGGTGATCACCGCCGCGACCCAGGGCCGGGCAGCGGGCGGCGGCAGCTTCCACCGGCGCAGGCCGCCGAACAGGAAGCCGCGGAAGAAGAACTCCTCGGCGATCGGTGCGATCACGCACACGAACACGCCGGTCGCGATCATCGCGGCCGTGCTCTTGTCGGCTCCCAGCTCGCTCGGGAGCTTGTCCTGACCGTGGAGCTGGAAGACGGTGGCGTAGACCGCCGTCAGGGCGTAGTAGCCGAACCCGGCGGCGAGGAAGGCCTTGACGGCGAACCGAACCGGGGTGCGGCGGAAGCCGAAGTCGGCCGGCCGCGGACGGCCTTGGGTCGAGGCCAGATAGAACGCGGCGGCCACGAATGAGAGATCGAACATGATGTCGCCGATGATGCTCACGGCCGGGGTCGGGTGGCCCAGGGGCGTGCCGCCCGCAGAGGCGATGATGGCCACCACCAGACTCGAGAACACGCCCAGCGCGAATCCGAGCACGACGGCGGCCGGAGCCGTCCACGGACTCCAGGGCGGCTCGTCGAAGGCGCGCTGGTCCTGCTCCGGCGCCGCGGCGGACTCGGGTGCTTGGGCTTGGGGCGGAGGGATGCTCATCGGATCTCGCTGAACGCAAGGTTAGGGTCTGTCGCGGTCCCGCCGGGCCCGCTCACTCGCCGACGTGGGCGCGCCGTCCCGGACTCCTCACATCGCCGACCGTGGGCGCGCCGTCCCGGACTCCTCACATCGCCGACCGTGGGCGCGCGGTCCCGGACTCCTCACCTGAACAGCTCGGTCAAGACCGCGATCGTGCGCACACCCTGGGGCCCGGGAGTGCCGTCGCGCGATACGAGCACCGGCTCGATCCCGGCCGCGAGCGCGCCGGCGACATCCTCCTCGACGCTGTCGCCGGCGTGGACCGCGCGGGCCGCGGTCGTTCCCGCCAGCTCCAGGGCGCGCTCGAAGATGCCCGCGGCGGGCTTGCGCGACCCGGCCTCGGCCGATGTGAGGATCCCGTCCACGAGGGCGGCCAGCCCAAGACCCTCCAGCACTCCGTGCAGAGACACGTCCCAGTTGCTGACCACGACCAGGCGCCGGCCGGCCGCGCGGGCAGCCACGAGCGCCGGCCGCGCGTCGGCGAAGGGGACGAACCGGAGCGAGGTGAGAAGTGCATCGCGCAGCGCGGCGGCCTCGATCAGATCCAGGTCCGGAGACCGCGGAAGTGCGCCGCGCAGGGCCTCGGTGCAACGGTCACGCAGGCCGGCCAGCGCGGCGCGATCTCGGCCCTCGTCGAGGTGCGCCCGGTAGTAGGCGATCTCCGCCGCGATCGCCCGTTCGGCCTCGGCCGCGGAGATCGCCAGCCCGAACCGGGCGGCGAGCTCGGCGCGCAAGCGCGGCGCCGGCGGCTCGAGTGCCACGAGGGTCCCGAGGGCGTCCAGCAGCAGCGCTTCGGCCCGCTTCGGCATGCTCATCGCCGTCGCCCCCCGCAGTACCGGCGATAGCTCAGGCGCGAACCGCTCACGCCACGAAGCGCCAGGTCGCGAACTCGGCCGTGAACAGGCCCAGCAGCACCGCGTTGGCCGCGATCGCGTTCGTGCTCAGACGCCGCTCCTCGAGCCACACCGCGGCCCACATGAACAGCGGGAACAGGACCACCTCGTAACGGGGCAGCGATGCCAGGGGCTGGGGCCCGACCGGATACGAGAGCGGCAGCGCCAGTGCAGCCAGCGCATAGGCGCCGTAGGCGAACGGCAGCCGCCGGAATGCGCCGATGCAGGCAACAGCCCCGAGGACCAGGAAGCCGAACAGCATCAGGTTCTGGCCCGCGACCCGCAACGGGTCCCCGCCGGCCTGGGTGAAGTAGATCGGCGGCGGCGGGCCGTGGATCAGCTGGCGCAGACCGTCCCAGGCGGCCACGGCCCCGTCCCACACGCCGCCCAACGGGCCCGCGAAGTGCCGGAACCAGACCTGCTGGACGTGGAACGGCGCCAGGCCGTCCCCGGTCTTCAGCGCCAGCCAGCCGAGGTACGCACCGAGCCCGGCCGGCACCAGCGCGATCCAGGCGATCGACAGCCGGATCGAGTAGACCGGCTCCAGGCGCGACATGCGGTGGGACCGGGACCGCTCGGCCGGCGGGCGATCGCTGCGGGGGCCGTAGAGGTACATCAGCACCAGCGGTACCACCAGCACGATGCCGCCGTTACGGGACGCCGCCGCGAGCCCGCCGAGCAGGCCGGCGGTGGGCCAGCGCCCCCTGCGGGCCTCGTAGATGCACCCGACCGACAGCGCCAGGAACAGCGACTCGCTGTACACCGCGGAGAAGAAGTACGCCATCGGGCAGAACGCGAGCAGCAGGACGGTGATGCGGGCGCGCTGGTCGCCGAGCTCGAGCGCGACCAGACGATGGAGCAGTACCAGCGCCACCATGAAGGCGATCAGCGAGATGATCACCCCGGCCAAGAGGTCCGAGCCGATGATCACGCCCAGCCCCCGGGTCACCATCGGGTACAGCGGGAAGAAGGCGGTCCGAGGCGGCTGGTGGTCGTATCCACCCTGGGCGATCGCCAGGTACCAGACCGAATCCCAGCGGGCGAATGGGGCGGCGAGCAGGTTCCCCAGGTGGCCGAAGGGCTCGGTCAGGCGGGCCGGGTCGAAGGCCTGGGTGGCGGGCGCGCGTCCGAACGAGAGCACGGCCAGCACCCCGGATATCAGGATGACCAGCCTCGAGGTCCAGAGGGCACGCCAGGCAAAGCGGATCGGCGTCTCGGTGACGGTAGTCTCGCGGCCCATGAGCGCAAGCGATGTTCTCATCCTCGGCAGCTCGTTCCTCGACCGCCACTCCCATCAGCTCACCGCGATCCTCACGATCGTGATCACGCTGGTGCTGGCGCTGCTGGCGGATCGCGCGGTCGCGCACTGGGCCGCCCGCGCGGATCTGAACGCCGCGATCGACACCCGCATCCGCTTCCTGCGACGGCTGATCACGCTCGGGATCCTGGTCCTGGGCGGGCTGTTCGCGCTGTCGCAGTTCGGCGGCCTGAACAAGCTCGCCGCCGGGGTGCTCGCCTCGAGCGCGATCGTGGCCGCGGTGGTCGGGTTCGCCGCGCGCCAGACGCTGGCCAACCTGATCGCCGGGGTGATGCTCACCATCGCGCAACCGCTGCGGATCGGCGATCAGGTGACGATCGAGGAACAGACGGGAGTGGTCGAGGACGTCCGGCTCAACTACACGATCCTGCGCACCGCCGAGGGCCGGCGTCTGTTCATTCCCAACGAGCGCCTGGCGACTCAGGTGCTCAACAACGACACCATTCTCGATGAGCGGGTTCGTCCCGAGGCGTCCGTGTGGCTCCCGCCGGCCGCCGACACCGACCTCGCGCTCTCGCGCCTCATCGGCCTGGAACCCGGGCTCGTCGTCCGCATCGCCGAGACGACTCCGGAAGCGGTTCGGATCACCTTGGTCGCCGACTCGGTCCCCGCGCCCGAGCGCGCCGGCCGCGAGGCCGCCCTGCGGGCCGCTGCGCTGCGGGCGCTCAGGGCCGAGGGGCTGCTCGTGGGGAGCGGCGGGTAGCGTCGTGGTTGCCTGCGCGAACGACCGGCCGGCGCGCCCTGCCGAAGCGGCCGCGTGGGCGGGATCGCCCAGTCTGAAGGAGCCGAGCCCAGGGGTGCGAAAACCCTCGCTGGGTACAATTTTCGGTCCGCTCGCGGCGCCGCGAGCCCCGATCCGGTCAATGCAGCACGGCGCCGAAAGCCTCTATGAGCAGACGCGAACGACAAAGGCGCCGCAAGCGCCAAAAAGGCCACCCCGTCAGGCGGGTGTTCGTGATCATGTTCCTCGTCACGGTGGGCGGGATCTCGCTCGGGGCGCTGGCGGTCGTCGGCTGGGTCGTGGGCGTGGCCCAGTCGGCGCCGGACATCCACCACCTGAAGCCCAGGGACCCGGGGCAGGTGTCGGAGGTGTTCGCCGCCGACGGGACGCCGCTGGGCTACATCGCATCCGACATCCTGCGGACCTACGTCCACAACAACCAGATCCCGGCGACGCTCAAGCAGGCCACGGTAGCGATCGAGGACCGCCGCTACTATCAGCACGGCGGCGTCGACTACCAGGGCATCCTGCGCGCGGCGATCAAGGACGTGTTCGGGGGCGGCAAGTCGATTCAGGGTGGATCCACGCTGACGATGCAGCTGGTCCGCAACGTCTACCTGCCCGATCAGATCGCGGCGAATCGCAACCTCAAGTACAAGATCATCGAGGCCAAGCTGGCCGAGCAGCTCGAGCAGCAGCACACGAAGTCCTGGATCCTGACCAGCTACCTCAATGATGTCTCCTACGGGACGATCGGCGGCCAGACCGCCGTCGGCGTGGGCGCAGCCGCGGAGATGTTCTTCAACAAGCCGGTGTGGCAGCTCGACCTCGCGCAGTCGGCGATGCTGGCCGGGCTCCCGCAGGCGCCGTCGGACTACAACCCGTTCCTGAATCCGGGCTTTGCCCGCGCCCGCCGGCACGACGTGCTGACGGCCATGGTCAAGTCCCGCGACATCACCCAGTCCCAGGCCGACGCCGCTGACGGGCAGCCCCTGGGCGTGCAGCACAACACGAGCTACACGTTCCACAAGGAGCAGTACTTCTTCGACTACGTCAAGCAGGCGCTGTTCGACAAGTTCGGCGTGGCCCGCGTCCGGAAGGGCGGGCTCAAGGTCTATACGACGATCGACCTCAAGAAGCAGCAGGAGGCGCGGACCGCGATCGCCAACAACGAGGGGCAGCCGGGCGACCCCGCGGCCGCATTGGTCACGATCGATCCATCGAATGGGCACATCATCGCGATGGCCTCCTCGTCGAGCTATGACAAGACGAACTTCAACTTCGCCGCGCAGGCCCACCGGCAGACCGGCTCGGCGTTCAAGATCTTCGTGCTGATGACGCTGATCCACGACTACAACGGCGACCCGGATCAGACGTACTACAACTCACACGAGCTGCTGCCCGGGTGGCTGCCCGGCTATCCGACGTACCATGTCCAGACCTCGGAGCACAGTTACCTGGGCGACATCAACATCACCAAGGCAACGGCCCTGTCCGACAACACGGTGTTCGCACAGCTCGACGCCGACGTGGGCCCCGACAAGGTCCGCGACATGGCCTACGCGATGGGGATCACCTCTCACCTCGACGGGATCCCGGCCGAGGGAATCGGCGGCCTGCGGGTCGGTGTGTCGGCGCTCGAGATGGCCGACGCGTACGCCACGATCGCCAACGGCGGGTACCACATCCCCCCGACCGCGATCACCAAGGTCGCGTTCGCCGATGGGAGC
Organism: Solirubrobacteraceae bacterium; assembly: GCA_017882465.1. Classification (GTDB taxonomy): domain Bacteria; phylum Actinomycetota; class Thermoleophilia; order Solirubrobacterales; family Solirubrobacteraceae; genus Palsa-465. The sequence goes on along the minus strand of JADGPN010000064.1, from coordinate 11,906 downwards.
AGCGTCAACCTCGGTGATCCGCCGCGCAAGCAGGTGTTCTCCGATGGCGAGGCGGCGGCGGCGATCAACGTGATGAAGGGCGTGATCACCGGCGGCACGGGAACCGCCGCGGACTACGGGTGCCCCGCCGCCGGTAAGACCGGGACCACCAGCAACTACACCGACGCCTGGTTTGTGGGCTTCACTCCGAAGCTGTCCACCGCGGTCTGGGTGGGATATCCGAACGCGACCACGTCGATGAACGACGTCAACGGTCTCGGCCCCGGCTTCGGCGGCACGCTGGCCGCTCCGATCTGGCACGACTACATGAGCCAGGCCAGCGACGGATTCTGCGGTGACTTCCCGCCGCCGACCCACCCGTGGCAGGGCACCGCGTTCGTCGGCCAGTTCGCCTCGACCGGCAACTCGGGCTCCGGCGCGCCGGGCGGTTCGGGCACCAACACCACCGGGAACGGCACCACCGGCGCCAATCAATACACGAACCCGAACCTGTCCCAGCAGACCCCGCAGTCGCCCCCGGGCACGAGCACCGGGGCCGGCAACACGCCGCCGCCGGGCTTCGGCAACGGTCACCATCAGGGGACCGGCGGCGTTGGCGTGCATCACGGCCCGCATCGCTAGCCCCCTCGCGCCGAGGCCGCGCGCAGCTCCGCCCGCTGGTACCGTATTTGGTGCGCGGCGCGATCGGCGGCTGCGCGCCCCGAAACGGATTGGCTGCATGCCCAAAGAAGAGAAGGTCGAGCTCGAAGGCGAAGTCGTTGAAGCCCTGCCGAACGCGATGTTCCGCGTCAAGCTGGACAACGACCACGTTGTGCTCGGCCACGTGGCCGGAAAGATGCGCCGCTTCCGCATCCGCATCCTGCCGGGCGACCGCGTCCGCGTGGAGCTCTCGCCCTACGATCTGGATCGCGCCCGGATCGTCTACCGCCACCGCTAGCCGCGGCGGCGGCCGAGCGGCGGCCTGGTGCGCGAGCTCGAGCTGATCGACGGACTCGAGGTCATCCTCTCATCGAGCGATGCACGCGTGGTTCGCTGGCTGGGCGACGATGCGTCCGTGGTCCGAGCGGGCGGCTACGCCGTCACTTCGGTCGACACGATGGTCGACGGAGTCCACTTCCACAGCTCACAGCTCTCGCCTGAGCAGATCGGGCACCGAGCTCTGGCCGGCGCGCTCTCCGACCTCGCCGCCATGGCGGCGCGGCCGGGGCAGGCCTACATCGCGCTCGGGCTGCCGCCCGGTTGCACTCGGCCGGACGCCACCGCCCTCGTGGCCGGCGCCCAGGCACTGGCGGCGCGAACCGGCACGACCATCGCCGGTGGCGACGTCACGCGAGCGGACGCTCTGGTCGTGTCGGTCACCGTCATCGGTTGGAGCGAGGACCCAGGTGAGCTCGTGGGGCGCGACGGCGCCAGGCCGGGGGACCTCGTGGGCGTCACCGGCACGCTCGGGGCCGGTGGAGCCGGCCTGGCCCTGCTCGAGGGACGGGCTTCCGCCGACGGCCTCGGCGGCCCGGTGGCAACGGAGCTGCGCCGCCGGTTTGCCTGTCCTGAGCCACGACTTGCGCACGGCCGTGATCTCGCCTCCGCGGGGGCGCGAGCGATGATCGACCTCTCCGACGGGCTGGCCACCGACGCCGCTCATCTCGCCCGCCGCAGCGGGGCGCGGATCGAGCTCACCCTCGGCTCGCTGCCGCTCGCCGACGGCGTCGCCGAGGTGGCGGCGCAGGTCGGCGTCGATCCGTTCGAGTTCGCCGCCACGGCGGGGGAGGACTACGAGCTGTGCGCGTGCCTGCCCGCAGCGGCCGCTCAGAATCCCCAGACCGGGCGGGCAGGCGCCAGCTGGACATGGGTGGGGCGAGTCGTCGAGGGGGCTGCCGGCGTCGTGTTCACCGATTCCGGCGTCGACCTGGCCGGGTACGAGCACGCGGTCTGACGCCCGCGCTCTCCTGCGTGCGAGCCCAGCCCGATGAGACGGCGGATGATCATGTCCGCCACAGCCCCGGGTTCGATCTGATACTCGCCGCGGGCGATTCGCTCCTTGAGCTCCAGCAGCTTCATTTCCCTGTCCTGATCCATGCGTGTCGCCTTTCGACCGGGTAGATCGGCGGTCGAGCCCCCGGCCTTCATCCGACCCGGACCCAGTGGACGGTTGTACCCACGCAGGCAATCTCACGCCGAGGCGCGTGCGGCTCCGACCGGCGCGACCTCCAGCAGCCTGGCGAAGACGATGATCCGGTGCGAGGCGCTGTACAGCGGATGACAGGCGGACAGGACGAGGCGCTCGTAGCCCACGTTCCTGGTCACCCACAACGCCGTCGGCAGAACCACCTCGGTCTTCTGAACCACGTAGGTGAAGCGCGCGTAGGGCATCGAGACGATGATCTCCTCGCCCCGGCGCAGCTCGTCGATGCGGCGGAACGGCGCCAGGTACGTGGTCCGGTGTCCGGCAATCGCGACCGTCTGCCCCAGGCCCGGCAGCGCGGTGGCCGGATAGTGGCCGGGTCCCTTCTCCAGGCTCGAGCCGTCAGTGCCCTGCACGACGTCGAATCCCTGCCCGAGCTTCGGGAACTCGATCCGCCCGATCGCGTCGCCGGCAACCAGCATCCGCTGCTCTCGGCGGGCGAGGAAGGCGATCCGGCGGCTGAGCGCGTGGAGGTTGGCCAGAGCATGCCGGTCCAGCTGCGTGAGCGGAACCTCCTGATAGCCCAGGAAGCGCTTGTCGATCTCGCCGCGCTTGATCAGGCCGATCGCCGCAGTCACCGGCTCCTGCCAGACGAGCGTCACGCCGGCGTCAAGCATCAACAAGAGCCCCGACACGATCAGGACCGAGGAGATGTCTCGTACGAGCCGTCTCATCACGGGCCGCTCAACGCCGAAGCGCCGATTTCGTTCCCCCCAGCGAGCCGGGGCCCGCGTAGGTGACCGGTCCGCGGACCGTCACCGCAGCGTCCTCGATGCGGTCGCGCCCGGCGGCGCGCAGCGCGATCATCGCGGTGCCGGCGGCGCATCCGAGCACGATGCTCCACTCGAGGATCCCGAGGAGTCCGATCTGGCCGCCGGCCACGAGCAGCACGGCCAGCCAAATCGCCGCCAGCGGACCGGCGCCGAAGCTGATCGCGTAGTACACCGCGGCCACCGCGAGTGGCACGAGCCCGACCAGCACCAGCCCGAGCTTCACCGGGGTCGCGCTCCGGACGTCGGGCGCCACGGCCCACATCCACAGGTGGAGCGCCAGAATCAGGAACGCCGCGGCGAACGGGTTCTGGGCCCAGATCGCCAGGGTCACGCTGCACATCACGAGCAGCAGGGCCACTGATCCGCCGGCCTCGGACGGATCGCCGCGAATACCGAGCCAGCGGCCGAGCCTCAGTCTCAGGATCAGGGAGGCGAGCAGCAGCACGCAGACCAGAGAGACCAGGATCGCGATCCCGGCGCCCTGGAGGGGAATCACCCCCGCGGCCACCGGACCCGGTGGAGCCACCTTCATCAGCCCGGTGACCCGGAGCCCGAGCAGGAACAGCGAACCGAGCAGGAAGGGGAGCGCGCAGGCCAGCACCCATATCGTCCATCGACCCACCGAGTGCCCCCGCCTGCGGGCCCGAGCGAGGCTGTCCACGGCCACGGCCAGCACCGGGAGCAGGAGCGTCAGGATGAGCAGCCGGACCGGCCAGGCCGGGATCTCCTTGCGGTCATAGAGGAGATACGCCGAGGGCGCCGGCACGTTCGCGCCGGAGTCGAGCGCGCTGATCGTCTGCAGCGCGGTGCGTCCGAACGAGTTCAGCTGCGTCTGCGAGACCCGGGAGTCGGGGGGCGGGGGCCTCTCGCCCGACGCCGACAGGAGCACCGATGGGTCGCCGGCGGCGTTGAACACGCCCTGCCCGGAAAGCGTCATCGGGAAGGCCAGGCGGGCGATCTGGCCGAGCAGGCCCGTGCTGCCCGGGGGCAGCCCGGCCTCGGTGCCGAGGGCACCCGCGACGGTGTTGCGCAGCATCGTCGATGCGATCGCGGAGCTGTCAGACCACGGAACCACGATCGGCGGCCGGGTCCCCACGCCGGCCATGTCGCCGAGCACGATCACCGCGTCCACCGGCCCGGACAGCGAGGCTTCGAGCTGGCGCATCCCGGCGCCGCCCGCCGAGCCGCTGATCGATGCGAGCACGATGGTGCGGTTCTGCGTCCGCCCTGACAGGACGCGGGCGAGCTCGAGCAGCGTCGCCGTCCCGGAAAGGTCAGCAGTCGCGGGCGCCGTGAGAGCGTCGCGTGGGGCAACGACCACGATCTGCCCGCTGGAGAACCCCGTTCGGGTTGCGGTGACCATCTCCAGCGTGCGCGTGCCGTCGGTGGTCCGGGCAGGATTCGCGCTGGTGGAAACCGCGAAGCCATGGCGCGTGAAGACCTGCGAGACCCTCGATGCCAGCGCATCGTCGCCGGCCGACCCAGGCCGCCGGTTCGGGTACGCCGCGGACAGTCCGATCAGCGTGGAGTACGCGTTCTGGGGGTTGAAGGCGTCGGGAGCGAGTGTCGTGCCCAGGCCTCCCTGCTGGTCGGTCAGAGAGAACGCCAGCGCGACCAGGGCCAGCGCGACTGGAATGAACGCCGAGCGGTAGATCCGCGGATCGAACATCCGCTCGGAGGTTATCCGGGCGGGCCGACCGGCTGAACCGGTGGAGTGTGCGGCCACTAGTCTTAATCTCGGAGATAGAGACCGTGGCCGATCGCTCAGCGCGCATCCTGCTCGTGGACGACGAGCAGTCGATCCAGACGCTGCTCTCCTATCCGCTGCGCAAGGAGGGCTACGAGGTCGTTCAGGCGGCGGATGGTCACCAGGCGCTCGAACGGTTCGCCGAGGAGCCCTTCGACCTCGTCGTGCTCGATCTGATGTTGCCCAGGATCGACGGTCTCGAGGTGTGCCGGCGCCTTCGCAGCCAGAGCTCGGTGCCGATCATCATGCTGACCGCCAAGTCCGAGGAGATCGACAAGGTGGTCGGCCTCGAACTGGGAGCCGACGACTACATCACCAAGCCGTTCTCGATGCGCGAGTTCTCCAGCCGGGTCAAGGCGGCGCTGCGGCGCGCGGAGATGAGCCGGCCGGCCGAGACGGCGCCCGACGAGGCACCACTGGTGGTGCGCGAGCTGAAGATCGACTTCCCCAAGCGATCGGTGCGGGTCCGCGGCATGGATGCCCAGCTGACGTTCGTGGAGTTCGAGATCCTGTCGGCACTGGCGCGGGGTCCGGGCCGGGTGTTCACACGCGACATGCTCCTGGCGCGCATCTGGGGAGACTCGGCCTACCGCGATCCGCGCACCATCGACGTCCACATCCGCCACCTGCGGGAGAAGGTCGAGCGAGACCCCAAGGACCCCGAGTACCTGTTCACGGTCCGTGGGGTCGGATACCGGTTCCGGGACACAGAGCCCTGATCACAGCCGATGCGTTCACTGCGCAACCGCCTCGCCCTGATGTTCTTCGCGATCACGTTCGTCGCCATCGCCGTGCTGTACCTGTATGTCGCGCCGGGCCTGCAGACGAGGCTGATCAATGAGAAGCTGAACGCGCTCTCGGCGGCGGCTGCGCGCTACTCGGCTTCGATCAGCGCCACCGTGGGCAACTCGGATCTGCCGCCTGTCGTCCGGCTGCGGGTCGACACCGCGGCGCTCGCCTCGGGCAACAGGGTGGCGCTGTTGTCGGTCGCCCAGACTCGCGCCGGCCCGCAGCTCTCACCGCAGCAGGACTCGAGCAACAAGGCGGCCGCCGAGCCACTCTCCTATCCCGTCGCCGTCACGGCCGCGAAGACGGCGCAGCCGGCGACCGGCCTGGAGATGACGGCAGCGGGCCAGATCGCCGAGGCGGCCTACCCGGTCCCCTACCAGGGACACGTCGGCGCCGTGATCGTGTTCTCGGACCCGGTCGCGGACATCGCCCACAGCGTCGCCATCGTTCGCCACGACATCCTCGTGGCCGGCGGCCTCGCGCTCCTGGTGGCCCTGATCGGCGGGTACCTCGTCGCCCGCGCGCTCTCGCAGCGGGTCAAACGTCTCGAGCACGCGGCCGAACAGGTCGCCGGAGGCGACTTCGATCATCCGATCGCGGTCGACTCTCCCGACGAGCTCGGTCAGCTGGCGGTCGCGTTCAACGAGATGCAGCATCGCCTCGCCCAGCTCGAGTCCGCCCGCAAACAGTTCATCGCCACCGCATCACACGAGCTCCGCACGCCGATCTTCTCGCTCGGAGGTTTCGTCGAGCTGCTCGAGGACGACGATCTCGACCCGGAGACCCGACGCCGGTTCCTCGACCAGGTCCGGGGTCAGGTCGAGCGCTTGCGCAAGCTCTCGGTCGACCTGCTGGACCTGTCGAAGCTCGAGTCCGGCTCGCTGGAGCTGCGCCCTGAGCAGGTCGACATCGGCGAGCTCACCCGCTCGGTCTCCGCGGAGTTCGAGCCCGGCCTGGCCCAGCACGACGCGCACCTGGAGCTGCGGCTCACGGCGCGGTCGGCCGACATGCTCTGCGATCCTGTTCGCGTAGCCCAGATCATGCGCATCCTGCTCGACAACGCCCTGACCCACACTCCGACCGGCACCAGAATCGTCGTCACCGCCGGCCGCGAGGACGGTCGCGTGCGGCTGGCCGTGCGCGACGACGGAGACGGGATCGACCGGGCGGCGCTGTCCAGGATCTTCGAGCCGTTCTACACCTCGGACGACGCTCAGGGCTCAGGACTGGGACTGGCGATCGCGAGCGAGCTGGCCGAGCGCATGGCCGGGCACCTGTACGTCGAGTCAGGTCCGGGGCGGACAACCTTCACGCTCGAGCTCCCGGCGTGAGACGCGCCGCGCAGCTCGCAGTCTCGGCGCTGGCGGCCGCGGGCCTGCTCACCGCCTGCGGCGGCTCAGGGCATTCGAACAGCGGTGCCGCGAGCTCCACCACGACCACCAGCACGGCGCCGATCCCGGTCGTCCAGGTCAATCAGGCGACGCAGTTCAACCCGACTGAGATCTACGCGCGCGACGCGCCCGGGGTCGTCACGGTGATCAGCGTCTTCGGGGGCGGGAGCTCAGCCGGCACCGCCAGCGGCGGGAGCGCCGCGCAGGGCTCGGGGTTTGTGATCTCGGGCAGCGGTGAGCTCGTCACCAACGCCCACGTGGTGACCAACGGGACCGGATCGAGCCTGCAGCGGGCCGGCGCGGTCTACGTCAAGTTCCCCGACGGCAATGAGGTCCCGGCGAAGATCGTCGGCGCGGATCCGAACGCCGACGTGGCGCTGCTGCGAATCGATCCGGCCGGCCTGTCGCTGCGGCCGCTGGCTCTGGGCTCGAGCAGCCAGCTCACCGTGGGGGCGCCGGTGGTGGCGATGGGGACGCCGTTCGGCGAGCAGGGCTCCTTGTCGGTGGGCGTGATCTCGGCCACCAACCGAGCGATCCAATCGCTGAACGGCTCGGGCACGCAGGGGTCGTTCGCGATCCTGGGCGCGATCCAAACCGATGCCGCGATCAACCACGGCAATTCCGGCGGCCCGCTGGTCGATGCCCGCGGGGCGGTGATCGGCATCAACTCTCAGATCGCGCCTGACTCGACGGGCGGTGGTTCGGGCGTCGGCTTCGCGGTTCCGGTCGATGCGGTCAAGCGCTCGATCGCGCAGCTGCGCGCTCACGGATCGGTCTCGTATGGCTACATCGGCGCCTCGAGCGTCCCGCTGTTCCCGCAGCTCGCCGAGCATCTGGGCCTGAAGATCAAGCAGGGATCGCTGCTGGAGGCGGTGGCCCCAGGCGGCCCCGGCGCCAAGGCGGGCCTCCAGGAGGGCAACAGAACGATCACCTTCGACGTCCAGCCGTACCACGTCGGCGGCGACGTGATCACCAAGGTCAACGGCCGCACGCTGGATCAGAACTACGACCTCGCGGACGCGGTGACGGGGTTGGGCCCGGGCCAGACGATCACGCTCGAGGTGTGGCGGAGCAACACGCCGCGGACGGTCAAGCTGACGCTGGGGACGCGACCCAACTCGGGCAGCGGGTAGCCGGCGACGCCGATGCGCGAGTTGGTCCTTGAGCTCGCGCTGCGCCTGCGCGCCCGGGTCCTGCCCGAGCTCGGGTCGGTGTCCGGGCGCACCCACACCGGGGGCGGCGCCGGCGGCGACGTGACCTTCGCGATCGACGCCGCGGCTGAGGACGAGCTCGAGCAGTTCGTCACGCAGCGCGCCCCGCGGCTCGCGTTCTACTCCGAGGACCGTGGGCTCGTGGCGGCGGCGGACGCCACCCACGTGCTGGTCGTCGATCCGATCGACGGTACCCGCCCGGCAATGGCCGGCTTCGAGGCGGCGTGCGTGGCGGTCGCCCTGGCCCCGATCGGCGACGGGACGCCGACGATGGCCGACGTCGAGATCGGGTGCGTGGTCGAGATCAAGTCGGGCGACTGCTTCCTCGCCACTCGAGGCACCGGCGTGGAGTCCACGCGAGGCGTGCATCTGGGGTCCAACTCCGACCTGGGGCGGATGTTCTGGGCCTACGGTTTCCGCGGCCGTCCGGTGCGGCCCACGGTCGAGGTGCTGGGCGACCTGATCGATGCTTCCTCGGTCGGGGGCGGAACGTTCGAGCTCGGGTCCCAGGCGTTTGCGATGACCCGGATCGTGACCGGACAGCTCGATGCTGTGATCGAGGTGGGTTCGCGGCTGGTCGACGACGTCCCCGGGATGCGAGCCGAGTTCGAGCGGGTGGGAGACGGACACGTGCTGAACAACTCGCCCTACGACCTGGCGGCTCCGGCTCTGTGTCTGACCGAGGCCGGGGGCGCCCTCAGCGATGGCTGGGGGCGCCCGCTCGACGACCGCCCGCTGCTCGGCTCAGGTCACGAGTTTCAGATGTCCTCGATCTCCGCCGCCAATCCCGCGCTGCACGCACGGCTGGTTCGTGCAGTGGACGAGGGGGTCGCCCGATTGAAGGCTCAGCGAGGCTGATCCGGTGCTGAGCACGACCACGATCCGCCCCTCGCGGCGGGCAAACGTCGCGGCAGGCCTATTGGCGAGCCGACGCGCGCGCTATCGTCCGGCCGCGCCGCTCGTGCCCTAACTCATGCTTCAGCCCGTCTCCGTTGGCCACAAGCACCTCTCCGACTACACAAGCATCGTCGGGCGACCGCTCGTGGATGAGATCAGGGAGCGCGCCGAGGCGCTCCAGGGCAAGCGGATCCTGCACCTGTCCGCGACCGCGTTCGGGGGCGGCGTATCCGAGATCCTGTACACGATCGTGCCGCTGATGGCTGACGTCGGCCTCGACGTCGAGTGGCAGGTGATCTACGGCCGCGAGGAGTTCTTCAACGCGACCAAGGTGATGCACAATGCGCTGCAGGGCAACCAGCAGGACCTGACCACCGAGCAGTGGGACATCTGGAGGCACTACAACGAGATCAACGCCCGCGAGCTGCCCGATGGGTGGGACGCGATCATCGTTCACGATCCGCAGCCGGCCGCGATCGCCTCGCTCGTCCCGACCAAGTCGCGCCACTGGATCTGGCGCTGCCACATCGATCTGTCGACGCCGAATCCCGCTACGCTCGAAGTCCTTCTGCCCTACCTGGACCATTACCCAGCGGCCGTGTTTCACCTTCCGGACTACGTCCCGCCGAGCATCGACGGGCGGGCACGGATCGTGCCCCCGGCGATCGACCCGCTGGCCCCGAAGAACATGGCCTTCTCGCCGGATGACGCGGTCTACATCTGCGGCCAGTTCGGGATCGACGTCGAGCGCCCGGTGCTGTGCCAGGTGTCCCGCTTCGATCCCTGGAAGGACCCGCTGGGCGTGATCGACGCCTACCGGATCGTCAAGGCCAAGATGCCGGAGGTCCAGCTGGCGCTGGTTGGCTCGATGGCCACCGACGACCCCGAGGGCTGGGACTATTACAACGCCACCGTCGCCCACGCGGACGGAGACCCGGACATCCACATCCTCAACAACTTCAACAACGTCGGCGCGATCGAGGTCAACGCCTTCCAGTCGCACGCCGACATCCTGATCCAGAAGTCGACGCGAGAGGGGTTCGGGCTGACTGTGAGCGAGGCGATCTGGAAGGCGCGACCGTTCATCGGCGGCGATGTGGGCGGCATCCCGCTGCAGATCACCGACGGCGAGTCGGGGTTCCTCGTACGCAGCTCCGAGGAGTGCGGACAGCGTGCGCTCGAGATCCTCGCCGACCCCGGCCTCGGGAAGCGCCTCGGGCGGGCCGGCAAGGAGTCGGTCCGGCGGCGCTTCCTGTCGCCGCGGCTGCTGCGGGACTGGCTGGCGATGTTCGGTGAGATCGGGGTGTAGTGATGCCGGTGCACGCAGATCCACTCGTGCTGGTGTCGAACCGCGGCCCGGTGACCTTTGAGGACGATGGCGAGGTGCGTCGCGGGACCGGCGGTCTGGTGACGGCGCTGACCGGTCTGGCATCGCACCGCGACGTCACCTGGATCGCCTCGGCCATGACCGACCAGGACGTGGCCGTGGCGCAGCGCCACAACGGCCGGCCGTTCCCGGTCCGGGCGCCGGACGGCGGCGAGTACCGCGTCAAGCTGGTGGCGTCCGATCCCGATGCCTACGACCGCTTCTACAACATCATGGCCAACCCGATGCTGTGGTTCATCCAGCACTACCTGTGGGATCTGTCCAACGCGCCGGACATCCGCCGCCATGAGACGGAGGCGTTCGAGTTCGGCTACAACGTCGTCAACGAAGACCTCGCGCGGGCCGTCCTCGAGGAGATCGAGGACACCGAGGGCCCGGTCGTGATGGTGCACGACTACCACCTGTACACGCTGCCGGGGCTGATCCGCCACGAGCGCCCGGACGCGTTCCTGCACCACTTCGTGCACATCCCCTGGACGCAATCGGACTCCTGGCGCGTCCTGCCGTCGATGATGCGCGAGGAGCTGTATCAGGGGATCCTCGCCAACGACATCATCGGCTTTCACACCCGCTCCTACCGGCGCAACTTCCTGCAGTGCTGCGAGGACCTGTTCGACTACCAAGTCGACCACGAGCGGGGAGTCGTCAGGGTCGAGGACCGCGAGGTCTGGGTCCGGGCCTACCCGCTCCCGATCGATGCCACGGCCGTGCAGGCGGTGGCGGCGCGTCCGCGCACGCTCGAGTTCGAGCGGGAGCTCCTGCGCCGGCGCCGCCACCACCTGATTCTGCGCGTCGACCGCGCCGACCTGTCCAAGAACGTGCTGCGTGGCTTCAGCGCCTTCGACGTGTTCCTCGAGCAGCACCCCGAGTTCCGCGAGCGGGTCACGTTCATCGCCCAGCTGATGCCGTCGCGAACGGACGTGCCCGAGTACGCGGAGTACCTCGAGCGGATCGAGGCCGTGGTCGCGGTTGTCAACCATCGCCACGGTTCCCCGGACTGGATGCCGATCCAGCTCAAGCTCCGCGACGACCTCGAGGAGGCCGTCGCGGCCTACAAGCACTACGACGTGCTGATGGTCAACGCCATGTTCGACGGCATGAACCTGGTGGCCAAGGAGGGCCCCATGGTCAACGAGCGAGCCGGCGTCTCGATCCTGTCCGAGAACACCGGCGCCCACGAGGAGCTCGGCGAGTTCGCGCTGTCGGTCAATCCGTTCGACATCCAGGAGCTGGCCGACTCGATCCACGCGGCCCTGACCATGCGCGTCACCGAGCGCGAGCGCCGCCACGAGGGGCTGAAGGCGATCGTCACCGCCAGGGATCCGGGCCATTGGGTGGACGACCAGCTCGACGACATCCGCGAGAAGGAACTGGCCGACCTGGCGTAGGCGGCGGCGCCGGCGCGAGGAAACGCCAGCGCAGCGGGGTGTGACGGCGGGCCGGGGTAGGGCTGGCGGGCCGGATGTGGCTGGCAGGCTGCCTCGTTTGGCACGTTGTGCACGCTGATTTCCGGTGCACTGCTCGCCGCC
>JADGPN010000267.1 GCA_017882465.1 Solirubrobacteraceae bacterium | reverse complement strand
CAGGTCAAGCTGCTGAACATCGTCGACGAGTACACCCGGGAGGCGCTGGTGATGCCGGTCGCGCGCGGCATCAACGCCGATACGACGGTCAGCGAGCTGCAGCGCCTGGTCGCCGCAGCGAGACGCCCCTCGCCGCGTGAGGAACAGGCAGGGGGGTGCCGAGCAGGCTACGACCGAACGACACTCGCGCAGATCGCCGAGGCCGCGGACATCTCGCCGCGGACGATCTTTTCCTACTTCGAAAGCAAGGAGGACATCCTCTTCTGCGAGGAGCCGGCGTTCATCGAACGGGCCAAGGAGCTACTCGAAAGCCGCCCCGCCGGTGCGACCACGGTCGATGCGCTTCGCGAGTTCATCGCCTCATTCCCGGCGGTCGATGAGCAGGCGCTCCTGCGCAAGAACGTCGTCGCCGCCCACCCCGAGCTACGCATCAAGATGCGAGCCCACCTCGCCGAACTCGGAGCCCGTGCTCGCGGCATCGATCGCCGTCGACCTCGGTGCCGACCCCGAGGATGTCCGCCCTCCCCTGATCGCGGCATCGATGATCGCGGCGTTCGAGACGGCACGCGATCGACTCGAGGCCGAGGCCGACGAGCCCGACCACGAGCGCGCGATGGAGGTCATCGACCAGGTCCTCGAGTTCCTCCAGGGCGGCCTCCTCGCACTCCAGCGCGGGTCGCCCTCCGCGGCCGAGGCACACACCTCGCGATGAACCCGCCTGACACGTCAGGGTCGGCCTGACCCCGGCGCGTCTGCGCAGCTCGTTGCATTCCCGTGCGCTCGCTGGCGTGTCCGCGCCGGGGTAGAGCGCAACCCTTCGGCGCCGACCACCCCCACAAGCACCCGACAAACCACGAGCTAGCGACCCCAAACGCACAGGAGCCGCGGAGCCCGCCGAAACCAACGGTCCGGCACACCCCGCCCGACCCGCCGACCCGAGGAGCGCCCCAACGTGCATCCAGCCACCGAGGACAGCGCCTTCGGTAGCCGCTCGCCCCGCGCACGACCGCCCAAGGCGATCGTGCCAGCGCCCGGCCCCGTACCAGCACGTCCGCCCACCCTCGAGCGCCTGCCCACTGCGGCGCCCACGATCGCTCCCATCCTTGAGCCACCTCGGGGTGCGCGATCGCAATGACGAAGCAGACGCGGACGCGGGCTACCAGAGGTCAGACGGGTCCGAGTACCCTGGGCAGAGGATGGAGATCCGCCCGCTGCTTGCCACCGACGCCTCGGCTATCCACCGCAGCCTGCTGGGGGATCCCGAGGTAGCCTCCTGGTTTCGCTCCAGGGGGCCGTTCACTCTGGCGGAGTGCGAGGAGATGGTGACAAGGAAGGTCGCTCATCGGGCCGTCCACCGCTTCGGCTGGTCGCTCGGGTGGGAGGGCGACACCTGCGTCGGGTGGGGCGTCGCTCAATATTGCATCGTCGATGGCTTCGGCGAGGTCGAGATCGGCTGGACCGTCGCTCGCTCCCACTGGCGTCGAGGCATCGCCACCCGCCTTGGCCAGCATGCGCTTACCGAGGTGAAATCGCTGGGGCTGCGCAGCATCGTCGCCTACACGCGTGAGGACAACGTGGCCTCGCGCGGCGTGATGACGAAGCTCGGGATGAGCTACGAAAAGAGCTTTGACTTCGCCGACGAGTCGCACGTGCTGTACCGAAAGCCGCTCGCCGAGAGCTGACCAGACCATTGCCAGGTCGTCGGCGCGCGCGCAGCTTGGCCGGCGGTACTGTCCGCGCAGCAGGCCGCACTTCCGCCTTTGGGCGAAACCGAGCATCCGCCCGTCGGGGCGCCGGCGCATGCATTCGTAGCAAAGGACAAGCCGGACCTTCCCGTCAGCGGCCGGTCCTCAACCGCTGGATCCACGCGGACCACAAGCCGGTGCGATGCGGTCTACCGCTTGCAGGCTGTCGACGGCTTCCACCACGAGCAAGCACTCGATCGTGTCGCCCCGTGTCGCGTAGGTGCTAGCCCTACGAGCTGGGTTCTGGCTAAAGCTCGATCCCTCGCCGCTGGGCGCCGACACCGCTGCCAACTCGCCGTCGCCGATCGTCGCTGCCTCGGGGCTGGCGCCCTTCTGCTCGCTAGCAGTTTGGCTGTCGCGATGTCACGCATGGCTGTCTCCTATCTCTCTTGATTCTTTGATGTTCAGCGCGGTGGTTGGTCACGACTGTCGCCGCCGCTTCGAAGCCGCATCCGTGCCCGGGCTTGCGGCCCGTGGTGGCCGAACCGCTCGACGGACCCGCCGTTGCCGGGCTCGACGTCGTCCCGGCATCACCGGTCGCGGCACGCCGACGTCCCTCAGGATCCGAGCGAGGCCGTCGCGAAGCGGCGTCGGACCGAGCAGCCAGCTGTGCGTATCTGGAAGGTCCGCCAGGTCGGTGATCGGATCGAGAACCAAGCCGAGCATGCGCCGTCGGCGAGCAGCCGGCCGCGCCGACATCGCCTCCGACGGCGAGCCTGGCGGCTGGGCCGACAGCCACACGTCCTTGGGTGGTCGGCCCGCCTTCTCCCATCGCAAGCCATGCGTTCCGCAAAGCCGGGTGTCGACGCCGTCCCACGCAGTCCGCTGCGCCGGGCGACAGCAGGCCTCCACGCCGCACTTCGCCAGCAGTGGGCTGCCCGTCGGCGGGATCAGCGGCGATCCCAAGAACTCGGCGCGAACCGCGGACTCGAGCGCCGCCGGCCACCGATCCGGTCCCGCAGACCCGACCACCGCCAGCGCAGGCGTGTCGCTCACACCAGATCCTCCACCATCCCAAGCACGCCAGCCTCACGCAGCTGCACGCGCAGATCCTCCACGTCCAGATGCGAGTAGATCTGCTGCGTGGTCTGCACCGAACGGTGAGTGATCAGCTGACTGACGACCTCAAGCGGCACCCCCGCCCGCCGGCTCAACGTCGCATACTTATGCCGGAACCAGTGCGCCGTGAAGTGAAACCCGACCGCGCGGCGCGTCGCCAACACAACGTCGTTCACCGACGCGTAAGTGAGCGGGCGCCCCACCCGGCCGCCCCACAGGTTCACGAACACATAGTCGCTGTCGAGCGATCCGTACTCGACGTGCATGTACTCCGCATACAGCCGCATCAGCGCCGCCGCGACCGGCACGCTCCCCTCACCACCCTTGCCGCGCGCGCCGTTGGCGTTGTCCTCGCGGCACACGATCTCGATCCGGCTCTCCCAGGTAACGATGTCCTCATGGCGCAAGCCGAGGCGCCTGCCCGACCCGCATCCCTGTTTGGAACAACAACGCGAACAGGAACCGGTCGCGCAGCCGCCGCTGCGCGCGCAGGATCGCCTCGACCTGCGAGAGCGACAGCACCCGCGGCGACCGGCAGCGCTCCGGCAGCCGCCCTGGTCGTCCCCGCGCCCGTTGCGGCGCCAACCCCGCGAGCATCGGCTTGAACGATCCACGGCCCGATCTATGCCCGGGCGGATGGAGCCGCTCGGCTACCCGCACGCCGCTCTGGCGGTGATGGAAGTCATAGAACGCCGCCGCCGCCGCCAGCTTGCGTTCACCGTCGAAGCCCCACGCACGGCATCACCACCTGCGAGCACCACCACGTTCTCTGCCGGGCTGCGCAGCCAGCTCGTGAAGTTCCCCAGCTCCTCCAGCCCCATATCCGCCCACTCGTAACCGCGCAGCTGGAAGGAACTCCCAGAACTGGCGCAGATCACCCGCATAGGCGCGCACCGTGTTCGGCGAGCGCTCGATGTCCGTCAGCCAGCGAAGGAACGCCTCAACCGGTTCCACCGGCCGCCGGTCCGGGCCGATCACCGTCCACGACACCGCCCCGATCACCGGCGCCATTACCCGCCGCACCACGAACCCAACCGGGTCCGCCGAAGCCGGGCCGTTCAAAGAAGCTGTGGTCGATGAGACCATGCGCGCTGGCTACGTCCGTGACCGCCGGTGGCCCGCAGGTCATGTTGATAACGCGCCCAAGATACGCACCGCCTCGGACGACACCGGGGCGCGCCCCTGACCGACCGTCGCCTCGCCGTCATCGCCGCCAGCAGCGGAGAACCCGTCCCGACGCCGGCGCGATCCGCTGCACGCCGATGACATCAACGACATCAGTGGCTGACCGCAGATAACACACACCACGAGGAGCTCAGAGCACCTTCCTTGACATCGGTCTCGACCTTTTCGAGCTCCACCGGCCGGGGATACCCAGTCGGTTCCGCAGGCAGTCGGTGCCTGGTCTGAGCTAGGCGTCTTGTGCCGCGCGCTTACGCGGGGTGGACGCTGGCGAGCAATTCGGCGGCGGTCAGCTCGCGCTCGTGCAGCAGCCGTCGGCCGAGCTGCTCGAGTTGCGCGTCGGTCAGCTCTGGCTCGGCTGGGGTCAAGGCCCTCGGCGCGCACCGAGCCGAGCGCGTTGGCGGCCGCCTCAGCGCGGGTCACGCCTGGCTGCGAAGCCGCTTGGGCAGAGGATGCCTTCGTCAACCTATTCTGGCCAGTCGATCCTCGCGGCCAGCTCGTCCGCGCCGAGCGCGATCAGGGCGCTTCGCTCGACTGGGCCGTACTGGCCGTCTGACTGACGCCCCAGCCACTGCACCCGGCGGGCCTGCGGGTCGACGATCAGCAGCTCGTCGACGCCGTGTGCTGCGTAGAAGCCGAGCTTCTCCCATGTCTTGTCATCCGGCGAGATGATCTCCACGACCAGCGCCGCCGTGGGCACGTACACCTCATCGGGCCTGGGGCGAAACAGGCCACCGTCGGGCACCCGGTAGTCCTCGGGCTCACCGAGGTTGAAGATGCTGATCATCGGGACCAATCCGGCGGCGCGCGCCGGCGTGCCGAGCAGCTCCGCGAGCTGCTGGGCGATGTGGGCGTATCTGCGATGTGGCGCGGGGTTCATGTGGTAGACCCCCTCCCACACCTCGTCGAGCAGATCCTGGCCAAGGCTGCGGCGCCGCTCGAGCAGCGCCTGGAACTCGGCCGGCGGGGGATCGCGCACGAGCGTTGGCATATGGTCAAGGCTACCGCGTGCGGGTGCTGGCATTTCACCCGTCATCTCCATCACATAGGTGGTGTGCATCATCGTTCGGTCCTCCTCACCGGCTCGATCGTCAGTCGCTCAAGCGGCCGCCGAGAGCGGAGCGAGCAGCCCGGCTTCGGTTAGGAACCGGGAGGGGCCGCCGGTCGGGCGCCGGCCGCGGTCGGCGACGTGGGTGATCAGCAGCCGGTCCTTAGCGCGGGTGGCGGCGACGTAGAACAGGCGGCGCTCCTCGGCCAGCCGGTCGGGGTCGGGCGAGGAGAGCGATCGCCACGAGGGCAGCAGCTCCTCTTCGCAGCCGAGCAGCGCGACCGCGTGGGCTTCGGTGCCCTTGGCGCGGTGGATCGTCGCGACGGTGATCCGCCGTTCGCTGGCGGCGTCGAGCTCCTGGGCGTGCAACCCGGCGGCGTGCTCGAGGAAGCCGGTCAGGGTCGCGTGCTCGTGCTGCTCCTCGTGGGCCTGGGCGGCGCGGCAGAGCGAGCGGAGGTCCTCGAGCACTCGTTCGGCGTCGCGGCGGCGGTCGGGGTCGGAGGTGTAGTCGCGCTGGTGCTGGTAGTGGCGCACGAGCCCGCCCGGCAACGTCACGGTCGCGATCGCCGCGTGCCCGATCGACCGTCCAGCGTCGAGTTCGGTGCGAACGTGCTTGAGCCCGGCCCCGAACTCGGTCAGCCGGCTACGGGCGGTTTGCCCCCGTACCCCCTCGAGGTCTGACGCTTGGGCGCTGGCGAGGATCATGTGGCCGCCGTGATGCTCGCGCGCCCAGGC
>JADGPN010000063.1 GCA_017882465.1 Solirubrobacteraceae bacterium | reverse complement strand
GACGACGCAGCTGATGCCGCGCAAGATCAAGACGGCCTTCGACGGGACGGGCGAGGACCGTGCGATCACCGGCATCCACGACATCGCGTTCCTGGCGCGCGAGCGCGACGGCGTGCGCGGCTTCGAGGTGCGCCTCGGCGGCGGCACGTCGATCATGCCGCGCATCGCTCCGACGCTCGCCGAGTTCGTCCGCGCCGACGACGGGGAGTACCTGAAGATCGCCGAGGCGTGCTTTCGCATCTTCGACCGCCAGGACTGGTTGCGCGTCAACCGCGCCCGTGCGCGCATCAAGGTCCTCGTCGACAAGGTCGGCATCGACGAGGTGCGCCGCATGGTCGACGAGGAGCTCCAGGGCGACTGGGTCTCAGGGCGCGACTTCACGCCCGACCTCTTCCTCCATGACGAGGAGGCCGGCGCGCCCGGGCCCTACACGCCGGTCGCGAGCGCGAACGGCGACCGCTCGGAGTTCGAGCGCTTCGTGGAGCGCAACGTCGTCGCGCAGAAGCAGGCGGGCTACTCCGCGGTCACCGTGCGGATCGTCCGCGGCGATCTGTCGCCGGAGCAGTTCCGCGGGCTGGGCCGGATCATGCGCGACTTCACCGGCGGCTACGCCCGCACGACCGTGCAGCAGAACCTCGTCCTGCGCTGGGTGCGCGACGAGGCGCTCTACGACCTCTGGCAGCGGCTGCTCGAGCTCGGGCTCGGGAGCGCCGGCGCGAACGAGCTCGTCGACGTCGTCAGCTGCCCCGGCACCGACAGCTGCAAGCTCGGGATCACGAGTTCGATGGGGCTCAACGGCGCCGTGCAGGAGCGCGTCGAGGCGCTCGCGCTCGACGACCCGCTCGCACGCCGCATCCACATCAAGATGAGCGGCTGCCCGAACGGCTGCAGCCAGCACCACATCGCCAACATCGGCTTCTACGGCGCCTCGATCAAGGTCGGCGAGCACACGATCCCCGCCTACATCCCGCACATCGGTGGGTCGTACGACGGCGGCGAGGTGCGCTACGGGGCGCGGCTGAAATCACGCCTCCCGGCCAAGCGGGTTCCGGAGGCGGTCGAGCGCTGGGTACGCTATTACGAGGCCGAGCGCGCCGATGGCGAGGAGTTCAACGCCTTCGTCGACCGAGTGGGTGTCCCAGAGTTCGAGGCGCTCGTCAAGGATCTGACCCTGCCGATCGAGTTCAGCCTGGAGAACATGAACTACTTCGTCGACTGGAGCCGCAAAGGCCCGTTTGAGGTCCAGCGTGGCGAAGGCGAGTGCGCGGTCTAACCGCCCCCGATCTCGAGGCCTCCTCGGCACCGGAGGTCCTGTCGTACGCCGTGGAGCGGTTCCATCCGCGGCTGACGATGGCGTGCTCCTTCCAGAAGGAGGAGTCGGTGCTCGCGCACATGCTGAGCGAGATTGAGCCCTCCGCGCGGGTGTTCACGATCGACACCGGCGTCCTGTTCGGAGAGACGCTGGCCACCTGGCGGGCGTTCGAGGAGCGCTTCGGGCTGCAGGTCGAGGTGATGGACGCGCGCAGCCCCGGAGAGCCTTGGACCGCGGAGCGCTGCTGCGGGCCGGCGAAGGTGGAGGCGCTCGAGCGGGCGCTTGAGGGCGTGGAGGGCTGGATCACAGGGATCCGCCGGGATCAGGCGCCGACCCGGTCGGGCGCACGCAAGGTCGAGCGGGACGAGCGCCGCGGCATCTGGAAGATCAATCCGCTGGCCGATTGGACCGAGAAGGACCTGTGGCGCTACATCCACGAACATGATCTCCCGTACAACGCCCTGCACGATCGTGGGTTCCATTCGATCGGATGCGCGCCCTGCACGAAGCCGGGCGCGGGGCGAGAGGGACGTTGGGCAGGCCAGGACAGGACCGAGTGCGGGATCCACGAATGAACCCGTTCACCTACGAGCTTTCACATCTCGAGACCCTCGAGGCCGAGGCGATCCACATCTTCCGCGAGGTGGCGGCGGAGCTCGAGCGCCCGGTGCTCCTGTTCAGCGGGGGCAAGGACTCGATCGTGATGCTGCGCCTGGCCGAGAAGGCGTTCCGGCCGGCCGGTTTCCCGTTCCCTGTCATGCACGTGGACACGGGGCACAACTTCCCCGAGGTGATCGAGTTCCGTGACCGCCGTATGGCGGAGCTGGGCGAGCGCCTGATCGTGGCCAGCGTGCAGGACTCGATCGACTCCGGCCGCGTGGTCGAGGAGACCGGCCCCCGAGCCTCACGCAATCGCCTGCAGACCACCACGCTGCTCGACGCGATCGCTGAGCACGGGTTCGACGCCGCGTTTGGCGGCGCGCGCCGCGACGAGGAGCGCGCCCGCGCCAAGGAACGTGTCTTCTCCTTCCGTGACGACTTCGGCCAGTGGGACCCCAAGCGGCAGCGTCCCGAGCTGTGGTCCCTGTACAACGGGCGCATCCGCCGCGGGGAGCACGTGCGCGTGTTCCCGATCTCGAACTGGACCGAGCTCGACGTCTGGCAGTACATCGCCGAGGAGGAGTTGGAGATCCCGTCGATCTACTTCGCGCACGAGCGGCAGGTGTTCGCCCGGGACGGCATGCTCTACGCCTTCAGCGATCACGTCGAGCTGATCAATGGCGAGGAACCGTTCGATGCCTCGGTCCGATACCGGACAGTCGGCGACATGACCTGCACCGGGGCGGTGCGCTCACGGGCGGCGACGCTCGAGCACGTGGTCGACGAGATCGCGGCCACACGGATCACCGAGCGCGGCGAGACGCGGGCCGACGATCGCGTCACCGAGGCAGCGATGGAAGACCGCAAGCGCGAGGGATACTTCTAGTGTCTGTGGCCGCGGCCACCAACGGCCACGCCAGCTTGGACGATGACGTGAAGATCTCTGAACTGCTGCGCTTTGCCACCGCCGGCTCCGTCGATGACGGCAAGTCGACCCTGATCGGGAGGCTGCTGCACGACTCGAAGTCGATCTTCGAGGACCAGCTCGAGCACGTCGTCCAGACCAGCGAGCGCCGGGGCGACGGTTACGTCAACCTCGCGCTCCTCACCGATGGGCTGCGCGCCGAGCGCGAGCAGGGCATCACGATCGACGTCGCCCACCGGTACTTCGCCACGCCGCGACGGAAGTTCATCATCGCCGACACGCCCGGTCACGAGCAGTACACGCGCAACATGATCACCGGGGCCTCGAACACGGATCTGTCCCTGATCCTGGTCGACGCCCGCAAGGGCATGACCAAGCAGACCCGGCGTCACGCGTTCATCTCCTCGCTGCTGCGCATCCCGCACATGGTCGTGGCCATCAACAAGATGGACCTCGTCGGCTATGACGAGGAGGTCTTCGAGCGCATCATCGGAGACTTCACCGAGTGGTCGGCCAAGCTCGAGGTCGGCGACCTGACGTTCATCCCGATCTCCGCGCTGCACGGCGACAACGTGGTCGACCGCTCCGAGGAGATGGGCTGGTACCAGGGGCCCCCGCTGCTCTACCACCTCGAACACGTCCACATCGCATCCGACCGCAACATGATCGACTGCCGCTTGCCGGTGCAGTGGGTCGTGCGCCCGCACAGCGACGAGCACCACGACTACCGCGGATATGCCGGCCAGGTCGCCGGCGGCCTGTTCAAGGTCGGCGACGAGGTGATGGTGCTCCCGGGCGGCCAGACGTCCAGGATCTCGGCGATCGACACGGCCGGGCGAGAGATCGAAGAGGCGTTCCCGCCCATGAGCGTGACGCTGCAGCTCGAGGACAACCTCGACGTCTCCCGCGGCGACCTGTTCTGCCGCCCCCACAACCAGCCTACGATCGCCCGGGAGCTTGACGCGATGGTCTGCTGGATGGCGGCGAAGCCACTGCAGGTCGGCTCGCGGTACGTGATCAAGCACACCACGCGCTCGGCCAAAGCGGTCGTCGGCGAGATCCAGTACCGGGTCGACGTGGACACGCTGCACCGCGGCGAGCCCGAGGGTGGTCTCGCGCTGAACGACATCGGCCGCGTGCGCCTGCGCTGCAGCGCGGAGCTGCTCGTCGACCCCTACGCGCGCAACCGGACGACCGGGAGCTTCATCCTCATCGACGAGGCGACCAACGACACCGTCGGCGCGGGCATGCTGCTGGGGGCTCAAAGGGTCGGCTAGCCTTTCTCGCCTGATGCGAGACGAGCACCTGGGTTGGCGCTGGCCGGCCCTTGGTCTGGCCGGCTCCCTCGTCGTGGCCTCCGCCGGCTCGGGTCTCCAAGGCGGAGGGGCGGGCGGCTGGTGGTACAGACTCCACTTCCCGTTCGGCCACACGACGCAGGCCGTGATCTTCTACGCCGGCATGGCCGTCCTGTGCGCGGCATGGCTCGGGCTCGGGCAGCGTTTGCAGCGCTCGCCTCGGGCCAGGCCCGCCGGGCTGATCAAGATCGGCGTCGTCTGGGCACTGCCGCTACTCGCCGGACCGGTGCTGTTCAGCCAGGACGTATACAGCTATCTCGCCCAGGGGACGATCCTGCATCTCGGGCTGAGTCCCTACCACGACAGCCCGCTGGTCC
The DNA here is from genome assembly GCA_017882465.1 of Solirubrobacteraceae bacterium. Lineage (GTDB taxonomy): Bacteria > Actinomycetota > Thermoleophilia > Solirubrobacterales > Solirubrobacteraceae > Palsa-465. Next base: position 14,283 of record JADGPN010000063.1, on the reverse strand, counting down.
TGGCCCGCTTTCATCAGACGCACGTGATCGATGCGGTGGCGCCCTTCTGGCGAGCCACGACGGCCCCATACGGCCCGCTGTTCGTCGGGCTCGTGAGCCTGATCGTCGGCGTCGTCGGCTCCAACCTGATCCTCGGAGTGCTCGCGCTGCGGCTGCTGGATCTGGCCGGTCTGGGCCTGCTCGCCGTCTATCTCCCTCGTCTGGCCCGGGCGCTCGGCGCAGACCCGAGCCGGGCCACCTGGCTGGCGGTGATCAGTCCACTGGTCCTGCTCGAGCTGGTCTCGGCCGGCCACAACGACGCGGTGATGATCGGCCTGCTGGTGGCCGGGGTCACGCTGGCCGTCGAGCGGCGTCCGCTGTTGGGAATCGCCGTGTGCGCGATTGCCGCCACGATCAAGCTTCCCGCGGCCGCCGGGATCGTCTTCATCGCCGTTGCCTGGGCGCGGGATGAGCCCGACAGGGCACCGAGGATCGCCGCCATGGCGCTCGCCGTTGCCGCGCCGGTGTTCGTGGCTGTGAGCCTCGCCACCGGGCTCGAGTTCGGCTGGGTCTCCAGCCGGGTCTTCTCGACGCCGGCGAAGGTGCGCCTGGCCATCACTCCGGTGACGAACACCGCATGGACCCTGCGGAGGCTTCTGCACGGGGTGGGGATCAACACCACGCTGCCGGCGATCGAGGCGGTGCTGGGCAGGATCGCGCTGGCACTGACCGCGGGTCTGGCGCTCCTTTGCTCCTACCGGGCACGATACGAGAACCTCGCGTACTACCTCGGCGGCGTGTTGCTGGTGCTGGTGCTCACCGGCCCCGCAACCTGGCCGTGGTACCTGACCTGGTGCCTGGCCTTCCTGGCTGCGTGTCCCGGTCCGCAGCGATCTCGCGTCCTGGTGCTCCTGATCGCCGCCTCCGTGTTCCTGGTCAAACCCGGCGGGAACCTGGCCATCCCGCTCCCCGACGCGCCGTTCGTGCTGGGCGCCTACGTGCTCGCCGGACTCGCGGTCTGGCGTCACGGGAAGCGTCGTGGCGCCGACACGGCGCAGCCACCGTGCGGACCCCAGATTGCGGAGGAGCCGCCGCTGATCACGACCCCGGAGCTGACTCGATGACGGCGCGGAGGCAACGGCCGTGACCAGCACCGGTCAGGTAGCGGTGCCCGAAGTCCCGATCGCGCCGGCGACGCGCCCGGGCCGCCCACGCGAGACTTCCCCGCGGCCGCTCCTGGAGCTGGCCCTCATCGCCGTGCCGGCGGTGCTCGGCACCGTGCTCGTGTTCCACGCGATCACCGCGCGGAGCCTGTGGCTCGACGAGGCCGCCACCGTCGCCATCGCCTCTCAGCACGGCTCCGCGCTCGGCGCGGCGATCGCCCACGACGGGGGCAACATGCTCGCCTACTACGCCGTCATGCACGCACTGTTGGGCCTGTTCGGCCACAGCACGCTCGTGATTCGCATCCCGTCGGCCCTGGCCACCGCCGTCACGGTGGCGATCGTGTGTCTGATCGGCCGGCGCCTGTTCGGCCGGTGGACGGCCCTCGCGGCCGGACTGCTCACCGCGGTCAGCCTGCCCCTCGTGTTCTGGGGCCAGGACGCTCGGGCCTATGCGCCGATGATGGCCTTCGTCGCGGGCTCGTTTCTGGCCTTCATCGGACTGGTCGATCGCGATCACGACTCGCCGGTGCCGAAGTGGACGTGGCTGGCCTACGTCCTGGCGACAGTGCTCGCCGTGTACATGAGCTTCGTCGCGGCGCTGGTCGTGCCCGCGCAGCTTCTGTCGCTGTACCGGCGCCGCCGGCGACTGCGCCCGGTCGCCGTCGCGCTCGTGCCGATCATCGTCGGCTGCATACCGTTGATGGTGCTCGCGGCGCGCCGCGGGTCGAGCCAGCTGTTCTGGGTGCCGGGGCCGAACCTGACGGCGGTGCAGCGGATGCTCGAGTGGCTCACCTCGTCGGGGATGGAGCCCAACTTCCACCCCACCGCAACGGGAGGTGTCCTGCTGGCGGTCTCGATCGCGCTGCTGGCCTTGGTGGTGGTGGCGGCGATCGCGAGCCGCTCGACCGACCGCCGCGCCTCGTGGCCACTGGCGCTGATGCTGTGCTGGCTGCTGGTCCCGAGCGGGCTCAGCCTGTTGGAGTCCGTGCTGGGTCAGCCGGTCGATCTGGCTCGCAACAGCCTGGTGTCGCTGCCGGCGGTGTCCCTCGTCCTGGCAGCGGGGATCTCGGACCGGCGCCTGGCGTCCTGGATCGGCTGGTCAACACTCGGTGTGCTGCTTGCTCTGCGCGCGCTTGCACTCGCTCCCGGCTACGGCACCTCGCCGGAGAACTGGCGGGCCGCGACCGCCGACGTGCTCACGCGGACATTGCCGGGCGACTGCATCGCGTTCTATCCCTCCGACGGCCGGATGGCGTTCGACTACTACCTCCTGTTGCGCCGCGGCGGGACCGCCGGGGCGCCGCGGCCGGTGCTCCCGGCGGCGCCGTGGAGTGAGGTGAGGCCCTACGTCGAGGACTATGCGGCGCTCTCTTCTGCCCGGCTCGGTGCCGTTCAGGCGAGCTGCCGCCGGCTGTGGTTCGTCTCCAGCCATCAGGGGCAGCGCAACGGGGCATCCGTCTCGCGGGCCGACTACGGCCGCTACCTGAGCCTGCTCGGGACACTGACCAGCGCGTATCCGCAGCACGCGACGGCCTCGTTCGGCTGGGCGAGTCCGGTGCGGGTCGAGCTGTTTGCCCGCTGATTCAGGGACGCAGCTCGATGCCGACGAACGACATCAGGCTCATGGCGACGAGGAGCACGGTGCTGCCGGCGATCAGCCAGTGGAACGCTCTGCCTCGCAGGCGGTAGGCGACCACGGCCAGGGCCGGAAACGCGGCGATCAGCATGCGCGGGTTCGGGGGCACGTTCTCGGAGGTCACGGTGAGAAAGCCCATGCCGAGCACCCACGCGAAGGCCGCTGGGGAGACGCGGGGTCGCGTCGTGATCAGCTGCACGAGCGCGATGAGCAGAAACACGGCGCCCAGCAGGCCGGCGACGTCGTTGAGGTTGATGTGCTGGGAATGCGTGATCTGATGCGCGAGCTGGGTTTCCTGGTGAAGGAGCGCAAGCGGGTCGGTGCGCTCGTCCCATCCGTAGCGCTGGGCGGTGAAGCCGGCGAACGGGCTGCCCGTCCTGGCCCACAGGAAGGCCCCGAAGGCGACGGCGCCGAGCGGAGCGAGCACGGGCGCCGCCAGCGCCCGGCGAGCCTGAGGATCTCGCCATCCCCGGCGGCGGATCTCCAGCGCCGCGGCCAAGGCGCAGGCGGGGATGATCGCGAACGCCTGTGGTCCCACCCCGGTCGCGAGCCCGGCCAGGAGCCCGGCCAGCACCCAGCGGCGCCGATCGAGGGCCAGCAGGCAGCCCGCCACCAGGGCGATCAGCATCCCCTCGGCATAGACCATCGAGAACACGATCGAACCGGGGAACAGGCAGAAGAACAAGACCACGCGCTTTCCGGCCCCCTCGCCCCACCAGCCGGCGCTCAGGCGCTGAATGAGAACCGTGGCCACGAAGCCGCCGATCGTGGAGACCAGGACTCCGGCCAGGAGCAGCGAGGACGAGAGCAGGTGAGCGACGAGCCACATCGCCAGCGGATAGAGCGGGAAGAAGCCGAGGTTGCTCTGGATGTGCGAAACGTGGGTCCCGTAGCCGTGCGCGGCCACGCTCAGGTACCAGAGCCCGTCCCAGTTGGACAGCTCCCGGCCCAGCGACCAGGTGTGAATCCGCGTGTCCACCAGCGCCAGCACCAGGTACACGAGGCGAGACGCCGCATACACGGCGAACGCCCACCGCAGCCGCCGCATCGCGGCGACGAGCCGTCCTCGGCCGGCGATCGCCGTCTCGGCGGTCTCAGACGCCGCGGCGCTCGACGCGGGCGTGGCCGAATCGGGGTCGTTCTGATTGCTCGGCCACCGCTCGAGCACCTCCGCACCGCTGGGCATCGCCGGATTTTAGGTAGCCGCGCCCCTGCTCAGGGCGCCGGCCGCATTTCGGCGGTCACTCAATCGGGCCCGCAGCGCTGGGCTCCCCTGCTCTCACAGGCCGGTAAAGTCCGCGCCGCCCATGTTCTCGAAGGTTCTGATTGCCAACCGCGGCGAGATCGCAGTGCGGATCATCCGCGCGTGTGAGGAGCTCGGCATCGCGACCGTCGCCGTCTATTCCGAGCTCGATCGCGATGCGATCCACGTCCGGCGCGCGGACGAGGCGTACCTGCTCGGCCCCGGACCGGCCGCCGAGAGCTATCTCGTGATCGACAAGATCCTCGACGCGATCGAGCGCTCCGGAGCCGAGGCAGTCCATCCGGGCTATGGGTTCCTGGCCGAGAACGCGGCCTTCGCCGCGGCCCTCGAGCAGCGCGACGTCGTCTTCATCGGACCGCCCTCCTCCGCGATCGAGGCGATGGGCTCCAAGACCAAGGCGCGCGAGCTGATGGCCGCCGCCGGCGTTCCGATCGTTCCCGGGACGACGGAGCCGGTGGCGAACGTGGACGACGCGCGCAAGCTGATCGCCGACACGATCGGCTTTCCGGTCGCGGTCAAGGCAGCCGGCGGCGGCGGAGGCAAGGGGTTCCGCGTCGCCCTCACCGAGGACGAGCTCGAGGCTGGATTCGAGGGCGCCTCGCGTGAGGGCGAGAAGTTCTTCTCCGATCCGACGGTGTATCTCGAGCGCTATCTGCCCGACCCGCGTCACGTCGAGGTCCAGGTGATGGCCGACAAGCACGGCAACGTGATCCACCTCGGGGAGCGCGACTGCTCAATCCAGCGCCGGCACCAGAAGCTGATCGAGGAGGCGCCCGCCCCCGCCGTCGGTGAGGAGCTTCGCGCCCGGATCGGGAAGATCGCCACCGAGGCGGCGGCCGCCGTGAACTACGCCGGAGCGGGGACGATCGAGGGCCTGCTCCAGGGCGGTGAGTATTTCTTCCTGGAGATGAACACTCGAGTGCAGGTCGAGCATTGCGTGACCGAGATGGTCACCGGGATGGACATCGTCAAGGAGGGGATCCGGGTGGCCGCCGGCGAGCCCCTGTCGATCGCCCAGGAGGATGTCCATCTGCGCGGCCACGCGATCGAGTGTCGTATCAACGCCGAAGACGCCAGCAAGAATTTCGCCCCGGCGCCGGGGAGCATCGGCGCCTACCACGAGCCGGCCGGCCCCGGAGTGCGGATCGACTCGGGTGTGGGTCCGGGCTCTGAGATCTCGCCCATGTACGACCCGATGGTGGCCAAGCTGATCGTCTGGGACGTCGACCGCGAACAGGCCACGGCTCGGATGCTCCGCGCGCTGAGCGAATTCGAGATCGGGGGCCTCAAGACCCTGCTGCCGTTCCACCAGGCGATTCTCGCCACCGATCAGTGGATGGCCGCCGAGACCTGCCGCGACCTGATCGAGAACAAGAAGTGGCTCAAGCAGCTGGCCTTCCCGAAGCCCGAGTCGCCGGAGGCCGTAGAGACCGAGGAGGCGCCGGTCGAGCACGCCTACACGGTCGAGGTCTCGGGCAAGCGGTTTGACGTCAAGGTGATCGGCCCTCCGTTCGCCGGGGCGAGCGCCGGCGCTGCGAACGGGTCGGTGCCGCCCGCTGCCGCGGCGCGCAAGCCGCCCCGTCGCAGCGAACGGGCCGCCGCTGCGGGGGGCGGGGGTGGCGGTGACGCTCTCGCCTCTCCGCTCCAGGGGACGGTGCTCAAGGTCGCGGTCGAGGCCGGGGCCACGGTGGAGGAGGGCGCGCTGGTCTGTGTGATCGAAGCGATGAAGATGGAGAACGAGATCACCGCCCACAAGTCCGGGACCATCTCCGACCTACCGATCGCCGTCGGCTCATCGGTCGCGTCCGGCGACACGCTCGCGGTCATCACCGCGGCCGCCGGGTAGCCGGCTCACGCAATTCGGGTCGCGTTCTCCTCGTGGATCTGCCGCTGCACCGCCGTGCGCCGACCGTGAGGCAGCGCAGCGGTGACTCCGTCGGCCCGCAGCTCGCGTAGGTACGCCAGGTCGGCGTCGAGGATCTCCAGGGCGCCCGGGCCGGTGACTGGGCCGCCATGGCCAGGCACGACCGTCTCGGCCAGGCGGACAAACGGCCGCAGGCGCTCGAGTGTTGCCTCGTAGGCATCGGCCGATCCTCCGGCGCTGATCATCGGGATCTCGACCGGCGAGAGGTAGTCCCCGCACACGAGCACCTTCAGCCAGGGCATCCAGAACGCCGTTCCATCAGTGGTATGGCCGTCGGCTGCGAGCAGATCGAGCTCATGCCGGCGCCCCAGCCCGAGCCGTCCGGGGACAGGCATACCTTGCACGCCCGCGAGGCCCAGCGGGCCCCGGCCGCTCACGTAGTGCTGCTCGTCGAAGCTGCGGAGCTTGCGCTGCGCCTCTCCCATCTCGCTGCTCAGACGCTCGGCCGTACTCTCCCCGGCGCCGAGTGAAGCGTCGGGGAAGGCCAGGCGGCCGAGCAGGTGGTCCCAGTCGGCGTGCGTCGTCAGCAGCCCGGAGACCGGGAAGCCGGCCTGATCGGCGATGGCGGAGAGCGCCTCGAGCTCGTCGGGGTAGACCGGCGAGTCGATCACGAACGCTTCGTCGTCGGCGCGCACGAACGTGCAGGTGGTCTGCCACGCTCGGCTGACCAAGACGATCACGTCGGCGTCGACAGCCAGCGCCCTCAGCGCACTCCCTCCTAATGTCTAGCCGACGTCGAGGAGCTTGGCGGCCTCGCGCAGCGTGGCGACCTCGGCGTCCGGCTTCTTCTGGCCCGGTTCCAGCGCCTGCTTGTTGCGATTGACCCAGATCACCGGGATCTTCTTCTTCAGGCACGGCTCGACGTCGTGGTAGTAGCTGGCCGCGACGTGGACCCATCCCTTCTTGCCGCCGATTCGCCGCTCGCACTCGGTGAAGTGGGCCGGATCGGGCTTGTAGGAGCGCACCTGTTGAGCGGTCACCACAAGGTCGAAGTCGATCGGCATGTGGCGCCGGGTCTGGCCGAGCAGCTTGTCGTCGATGTTCGAGATCAATCCGATCTTGTACTTCTTGGCGATCTTTGCCAGCGTCGGGTTTGTCTCCTTGAACGGCTGCCAGCGCTGGACCGAGTCGGGCAGGAAGCCCGAGCGTGAGGGCTCGAGCGGCCATCCGAGCTGCTTGGAGATCTGGACCGCGGTGCGCCGCAGCACCTCGGCGTAGAGCTCGTAGGACCCCGCCTGGATCTGCTGCTGGATCTCGTGGAAGAGCGGGATCAACTCGTCACGTTCGAGCGTGAACCCGTCGCGATCGGCCTCGGCGCGAAAAGCCTCGTAGACGCCCGTCTCCCAATCGATCAGGGTGCCGTACACGTCGAAGGTCACGAAGGAAACGTTCTTGGGGATGGCCACGGGCGCGCATGATGCCACGGGCGTCGCCACCGCCGCGTCTTGCCTGTCATCTGCGGGTCGCGGCGGACGGCTCGGTCAAGGGTGAATGAGATACGCTGCCGACCCCCCATGGACCTGCTCGAGTATCAGGGAAAGCAGCTGTTTGCCCGGCACGGAATCCCGGTTCCTTCGGGCAAGCCGGCCCGCACCGTGGAGGATGCGGTCGCCGCCGCGGAGGAGATCGGATACCCGTGCGTGGTCAAGGCGCAGGTGCAGATCGGCGGGCGCGGCAAGGCCGGCGGGATCAAGGTGGCAAACGATCGGGCGCAGGTGGAGCAGCACGCCGGGGCCATCCTGGGCATGGACATCCGCGGGCTCACCGTGGGCGAGGTGTGGATCGAGTCCGCGTCTGAGATCGTCTCCGAGTACTACGCGTCGATCGTGTTCGACCGCTCGGCGAAGGCTCCCCTGATCATGCTCTCGACCAAGGGCGGGATGGACATCGAGGCCGTGGCGGACGAAGACCCGGACGCGATCGCGCGCCTTCACGTCGACCCGCTGCTCGGGTTCCAGGACTTCCATGGCCGTCGGCTGGCGTTTGAGGCCAAGGTCGACGAGGACGTCGTCCGGCCGGTGGGTGCGATGCTGTCCAAGCTCTACGACGCGTTCATCGCCGAGGAGGCGACGCTGGTCGAGGTCAACCCGATGATCGTCACGCCGGAGCGCGGCGTGAAGGCGCTCGACGCCAAGGTCACTCTGGATGACAATGCGCTCTACCGGCACCCCGAGAACGCCGATCTGCGTGATCCCTCGGCCGAGGACACGCAGGAGCAGATGGCGCATGAGCGAGGGCTGATCTACGTCAAGCTCGACGGCGACATCGGCATCCTCGGCAATGGCGCCGGACTGGTCATGTCGACGCTCGACGTGGTCGCGTTGGCAGGCGGCAAGCCGGCCAACTTCCTCGATGCCGGAGGCGGCTCGAAGGCCGAGGCGATCACCAGCGCAGTCGAGGTGATCCTCTCCAACCCCAAGGTCAAGGCCGTGCTGTTCAACATCTTCGGCGGTATCACCCGCTGCGACGAGGTGGCGATGGGATTGATCGAGGCCTTCAAGCAGATCAATCCGACCGTGCCGTTCGTGGTCCGCCTCGATGGCACCAACGACAAGGAGGGCCGGCAGCTGCTGGCCGAAGCTAACCTCCCCAACGTGCACATCAAGTCCACGATGGATGGCGCGGCGAAGAAGGTCGTCGAGTTGGCGGCCGCCTCATGAGCATCCTGGTCGACAGGAGCACAAAGCTCGTCGTGTCTGGGATCACCGGGCGCGAGGGCACCTTTCACAGCCTCCGCAACCGCGACTACGGCACCCAGGTCGTCGCCGGCGTGACCCCCGGAAAGGGCGGTCAGGACGTTGAGGGGATCCCGGTGTTCAACACCTTCCACGATGCAGTGCAGAACACCGGCGCCAATACCGCGATGATCTTCGTGCCTCCACGGTTCGCCGCCGACTCGATCCTCGAGGCCGAGGATGCCGGCGTCGGGCTGATCATCGCCATCACCGAGGGCATCCCCGCCCACGACGAGCTGCGGGTGTTCAACACGATCAAGAAGAACGGACGCTCGCGCCTGGTGGGCCCGAACTGTCCGGGAATCCTGTCTCCGGGCAAGGCGACGGTCGGGATCATCCCGGCCTCCTTCTTCAAGGAGGGCAACGTCGGGGTGGTCTCGCGCTCGGGCACCTTGACCTACCAGATCGGCAACGAGCTGGCTCGGAGCGGCTTTGGCAACTCGACGATCGTCGGGATCGGTGGCGACCCCGTGCCGGGTACGGACTTCGTCGACGTGATCGGGCTCTTCGAAGCTGACTCCGAGACCGACCTGATCGTGATGTGCGGTGAGATCGGGGGCGACGCAGAGGAGCGCGCCGCCGAGTTCATCGCCGCCAGCGTGAGCAAGCCCGTGCTCGCCTACATCGCCGGCTTCACCGCACCGCCGGGCAAGACGATGGGCCATGCCGGGGCGATCGTCTCTGGCTCGAAGGGCACTGCGGCGGCCAAGGCCGAGGCGCTCGAGGCCAAGGGTGTGCGCGTCGGCCGCACGCCGACCGAAGTCGCCGAGGTGGCGATCTCGCTGCTCGGCGCAGCGGCCTAGACCGACCGGCTTCGCCGGCCGCGGTGAGCGCTACGCTCACGCTCTACTAATGGCTGATCGGGGTCCGACAGTGGGCGATCTGCAGGCGGGTCTGGCGGAGATCGACGATCGTCTGCGTGAGATCCAGAAGCGGCTGCTCAGCGAGTACCCCGACCTGGGCGTGCTGCCCCTGCAGGCGCCCGAGCACCCGACGCCGAAGGGGCGGTACGGGCCGCTGGCCGAGATCCTCGAGAAGGGTCCGCGACCCGCGGAGCAGGCTGAGCTGCGGCTGGTCGACCTCAGGCGGCAGATCGACGCACTGGCCGAGCTGCGGGCCAGGCTGCTGGCCTCGATTCGGGAGCTCCTGGACGGATATGACGCGGCGCTGCGTGCCGGTCCGGAGGTCGTCGATGTCCGGCTCGATGCTCCGGAGCCAGCAACGTCGTAGTCTTGGGCCCATGTCCAAGCCCATCTCGTTTGCACGCGGCGCTCCGTCGCTCGACATCATCGACGTTGACGGTCTGCGGGCCAGCGCAGACCAGGCGTTCACCGCCGATCCGGCGGGCATGACCGCCTACGGCACGTCTGTCGGCTACATCCCGCTGCGCCAGTGGATCGCCGAGTGGCACGGCGTCGACGTCAAGCAGGTGCTGGTCACCAACGGGTCGATGCAGGCCGATGCGTTCCTGTTCGACGCACTGGTCCAGGCCGGCGATGCGGTGATCGTCGAACGGCCGACCTACGACCGCACGCTTCTGTCGCTGCGCGGTCGCGGCGCCGACGTGCGGATGGTCGAGCTCGAGCCCGACGGCATCGACGTGGCGGCCGTCGAGCGGGTGCTGGCGGCGGGGGTGCGGCCGAAGCTGGCCCACATCATCCCCAACTTCCAGAATCCCGCCGGCTACACGCTGTCGCTGTCCAAGCGCGAGCGGCTGCTGGCCCTGGCCCGCGAGCATGGGTTCACGATCTTCGAGGACGACCCGTATGTCGCACTGCGGTTCGAGGGCGAGTCGCTGCCGACCATGCTCTCGCTGTACGGCGACAGCGTCGTGTACGCGTCCTCGTTCTCGAAGACCGTCTGTCCCGGGATCCGCGTTGGCTATCTGGTCGGGCCGGAGCCGTTGATCGCGCGCGTGGCCAAGATCGCGACCGGGACGTATATCTCTCCGAGCATGGTCTCGCAGGGGATCGTGTATCAGTTCTGCCGGTCGGGCGCGCTCGAACGCTCGATCGAGACGGTCAAGGCGGCGCTGGGTGAGCGCGCCCGGACGCTCTCGGAGGCGCTGCGCCGCGAGTTCCCGGACGCCCGCTTCGTCGATCCGCAGGGTGGCTACTTCATGTGGGTCGAGCTGCCGCGAGGCACGGACGTGGATGCTCTGTTCGATGCTGCCGCCGAGCGTGGCGTTCAGTTCGTCAAGGGCTCGGACTTCGTGCTCGACGGCGGCGAGGCGAGCCTGCGACTCGCATACTCGGGCGTCACGCCAGAGGAGATCGACGAAGGCGTCAAGCGCCTGGCCGGAGCGTACGAGCAGATCCGCTCTGCGCCCGCCGGCGCCGCGGCGTAACCGGCGGGCGAAACAGTCCGGCTCCGGCGGGTTATCAATCCTTATGCAGCCGGAGGAGATCCGCGCGCTCGGCGACATCGCCGGCGAGGCCATCGGCGGAGCGACATCGCACGTCTACGACATGCACGCCGGCATCGCGCGCCGCGTGTTCGACGCGGTGGGCCCCGGGGCCGCGCCCGTGCGCCTCGCGCACGGTGCCATCACCCGAGGGGCGTACTCGGCGGTGGGCACGGTCTCGAGCGGCGTCGTCAAGGGCGCCGCCGCCGTGCTCAGCCTGGCTCGGCCTGCCGACTCCCCGTCGATCGGGACCAGCGCGCGGGGCCGGGTTGCGATCGGCGCACTCAACGGGGCCTTCGGCGACGCCCTCGAGCGCCGCGGGAACGCGCTGGCGTTGCCGATGACCCTGCGCCGCCGTGGGCGTGACCTCACGATCAGCCCGCGGGACCTGAGGCAGGCGTTCCCCTGCGCGACACCGCGCCTCGCAGTCTTCATCCACGGCCTGTGCGAAACCGATGACGCCTGGGGCCTCGGAGTCGATCGCCACGTGCCCTACGGCAGGCGACTGGCTCGCGAGCTCGACTACACGTCGCTCTATGTCCGCTACAACAGCGGCCGCCACATCTCCGAGAACGGCCGCGATCTCGCCGCGCTGCTCGATCAGGTGACCGCGGCCTGGCCCGTCGAGGTCGTCGAGATCACGATCGTCGGACATTCGGTGGGTGCGCTCGTGGCCCGGAGCGCCTGCCACTACGGGGCCGGCAGCGACTGGGTCGCCAAGGTGCGTCACCTGTTTGCGCTCGGCGCGCCCCATCACGGCGCCCCTCTGGAGCGGATCACCAACGCGGCGAGCCACGCTCTGGCCAAGCTGCCGGAGACGCGCACGTTGTCCAGGGCATTGAACCTGCGCAGCGCCGGGGTCAAGGACCTTCGCTACGGCTACCTGGCTGACGAGGACTGGCACGGGCAGGATCCGGACGCCTTCCTGCGCAACACCGGTCGCGAGATCTCATTCCTGGACAGCGCCAACACCTACTTCGTGTGCGCGACCGTGACCCGCGATCCTGACTCGCACGCCGGGCGGCTGGTGGGAGATCTGCTGGTGCTGCGGGCCAGCGCGTGGGCCCACGGTGGACACGGCGAGCGGATGCGGTTCCCGATCGACAACTACCGGCAGCTCGGCGGCGTGCACCACTTCGACCTCCTGAATCACCCCGCGGTCTACCAGCAGATCAAGCGCTGGCTGACGAGCGAGCACCGTGCCCTTCCCGCGCCGGTGCTCGAGCCCGTCTGAACGTCGGCCTGAGCAAGCGGCTCACCGCCCGTACCGCTCCCGGCCCAGAACAAGCTGCTCGGGCAAGGCGATTCGGGCGGGCGGGGAAGGCTCTGCCAGCACGGAGACCGTCTCGGCGACGCTGACGGTGACGCTGGATCGCCCCCCGTCGGTGATCAGCTCCACCAGTTCGCCGTCGTTGGAGGCGACCGCGCCCTGGAGCCCAAGCTCGATCCCGGCGTCCTTGAGATAGTGCAGCAGATCCTCGGCTTCGTTCTCGAACCGCAGGATGGTCACCTTGGCGCCGGTCTCGCAGTCCGCGAGCGGCGCGCCGTCGATGCGCTCGCCGACCCGGATCGGGTGCCCGTGAGGGCACGTCTTGGCCTCGCCGACCGAGGCGCGCACGTAGGCCTCGAAGCGGGGCGTCATGGCATGCTCGAGATGCTCGGCCTCCTCGTGCACGTCGTCCCAGGGGACCCCGACCACGTCGGTGAGGAAGCGCTCGATCATGCGATGCCGGCTGACGATGCGCTCGGCGTGTGAGCGTCCCGAGGGCGTGAAGCCGATCATGCGGTCGGCATCGCGGACGATGTAGCCGTCACGTTCGAGCCGGCCGATCATCTCGTGCACCGTCGGCGCCGAGAGCTGCATCGCCCGCGACAGGTTGGCCCCCGTCATCGGCAGTCCCGCCTCGAACAGCCAGAACAATGTCTGGAGGTACTCCTCCTCCGCGACGGTGGCGTGTTCCGCGACCATGGCGTGATCGTAGCCCAGCCGCCGGCTCGGCCTCCTCCACGTCGGACAGCGCCTCAGGGCAGGACCGCCCAGCGTGCCGGAGCGGATTCGATCATCTAGCATCGCGGAGGCATTGGCGCTCCCACTGAAGCCCCCGGTCGAGCCGCAGCTGGCCCGCTCGAAGCCCGAGCTTCCCGCCGGCGAGCACTGGGCGTACGAACCGAAGTACGACGGGTTCCGGGCGATCGTGTTCGTCGACGGCGACCCGGTGGAGATCCAATCGCGCAGCGGCAAGCCGCTCGGGCGCTACTTCCCCGAGCTGTCGTTCCCGGCCGGCCGCTACGTGATCGACGGAGAGATCGTGATCGACGGCGACGTGGAGGCGCAGGACTTCGCCGCCCTGCAGCAGCGAATCCACCCCGCGGAGTCCCGGATCGCGAGGCTCGCGCTTGAGACGCCGGCCCGCTTCGTCGCCTTCGACCTGCTGGCCCGCGACGACGAGGTTCTGTTCGCCCGGCCGTTCGCCGAGCGACGCGCGGCGCTCGAAGCGATGGAGCTGGGGCCCGTGGCCCTGACCCCGCTGACCCGAGTGCCCGGCGAGGCGGAGCCGTGGCTGCACGAGGCGGAGGGGGTGGTGGCCAAGGACCTGCGAGCGCCGTACCGGCCCGGCGCGCGCACCGGCATGGTGAAGGTGAAGCGCCTGCGCACGATCGACGCGGTCGTCGTCGGCTATCGGCCCGGCAAGGAGCAGGGCACGGTCGGATCGCTGATCCTGGGTCTCTACGACGACGCCGGGGAGCTTCACGTGGTGGGCCACTCCTCGGGCCTGCGGTCGGCCGAGAAGCGCGCCCTGGTCGAGCGGCTCGGCGAGTTCGAGACCGGTCACCGCGGGCACGGCGATCCGAGCCGCTGGAAGAACGAGAAGGACCTCGAATGGGTCGAGCTGCGGCCGGAGCTCGTGGTCGAGGTCACCTTCGACCACGCCAGCGGCGGCCGCATCCGTCACGGCACCCGGATCCTCCGCTGGCGCGAGGACAAGCCGCCCCGGGAGTGCCGGCTCGAGCAGATGCAGGGGTAGGGACCGGTCCCGCCCCCCGCGCGCCTGACAGGATGACGCGCGTGACGGTTGCCGGGATCCCCGACACGATCCTCATCGCCCCTGATTCGTTCAAGGGGACTTTCAGCGCCCGGCGGGTTGCCGCCGCGATCGGTCGCGGCATCGAGCTC
>JADGPN010000266.1 GCA_017882465.1 Solirubrobacteraceae bacterium | reverse complement strand
GGGTGGAGCGGTCGCCGGGAGAATCACGGTTCCCGAACGCGTCGCTCGTGAGGGGATGACGATCCACGGCGGCGGGAACTGGGCTTTATGTCAGCTGCATGCGCTGGCAGCGTGGACCTCGGGTGTCGAACCCGACCGACCGGCTTGTACGTTCGCGGCTCAGTGGCTGCTTGGGGTGGAGGAGCATGCCAGGCGCGGGTGGCCTTGTCACCGTCGCGCGGTCGGTCGGCCTGGGGCAGCTATGGGCTGGCGGGGCGGTCGCGTGGCGAGCCCCGAACGACTGAGCGTGGGACCCGTGTTCCATGTCGCTCCCAAGCGATCGAGCAGATGAATCCAGCAGGGACTCGAGCATGTGGGCGGCGGGCGTGCGATCCGCTGAGTCGACCGAGGAAACCCGGGCTGAGATCGCGGGTCTGTACGGTTGCTGGTTGGCGCGGTGCGGAGTAGCGTTGCGCTACTGAGAGGAGTGAGAGTTGATGTTGACGGGCTTAGAAACCGGCGTCGCGCGGATCTCCGATGGTGTTGGCGAGGGCGGATCGTCGGCGGATACAGAGCGGGTGGTTCTCCGCGATGGTTCGAGCGTTGTGATTCGGCTGCTGGCCGCGGACGATGAAGCTGCGATCGCCAGCTGGTTCACCAGGTGGTTCGCTGGGCTTCGCCCCGAGACGCTGTACGCGCGGTTGTTCGTGTTGCTCCAGCGGCTCGCTCTTTGCCCTGAGTCAGCGCTAGCGTGTGGCGACCATGAGGTGGTCATGGCGTTCGCCCCTGACGGGGTGACGGTGGGAATTGCGCGCTGCCTGCGCGTCGGCAAGCCCGGGAGCGCCGAGGTTACGGTTGCGGTGGCCGACGATTGGCAGGGGCGGGGCATCGCGAGCATGCTGCTCGAGCGGGTCGCGACCAGGGCGCGGTCCGTTGGGATCGAGCAACTAACCGCGATCTGTCCTGCTAGCAACCTGACGTTCATCCGCCTGCTGAGCCGGCTCGGCGCGACGACGATCGCCCCGGCAGCCGCCGGGCTGGTGAACACTCGCATCGATCTGATCTGAGCAGCGCAAGTCCCGTCCGCCCGGAGGCCGGTGAAGAGCGGACGACGCGATCGAGGGTGCGGATGGGGCCTGCGCCGCGCGTGATCACCAGGTTTTGACGCGCTCGATCGGTCGCGCGTGCTCGAGTCGCAGGCGGGTGTCGAGGACCGCGCAGCCGTTCAGCATGCACCGTACCGGGTTCAGATCGGCCTCGGCGATCTCCGGTGTTTCGCGTAGCAGCAGCGCGAAGCGCAGCACGAGCGCGCGTAGCGCGCCCCGGTCGAGATGGGGTAGTCCGCGGGAGCCGTCGAGCTGCGTGGTCACAGCTTTCGATGCGTCGATCAGCTCGTCCGCGTCGATGTCTGTGTTCGGCGGAAGCCGGAAGGCGGCGGTGCCTGCGAGCCCGCCGTGACGGCCGCCGAGCCCGACCGCCATCACCCGCCCGAGCTCCGGATCGATAACCGTGCCGACGAGCAGATCGGCACCCGGTGGCATCAGCCGCTGCAGAACGGCTCCCGTGAACGGCCACCCGGACTGCCGCACGCGTCGCTCGAGCTCCTGCCAGCCAGCCCGGATCGCTGCCGGGCCTTCCAGGCCTAGCAGCACCGCGTCGATGTCGCCCGCATAGGCCGGCGGCGGACGATTGGCCTTCACGGCGATCGGCCCGCCGATCTCTTCGGCGGCGGCTACCGCGCTGTCGATCTCCTCGCATTGATAAGAGGGCACGACCGTCACGCCGTGCGTTGCGAGCAGAGCCTCCGCTTCGGACCTCGTCAGCCATCTTCCCTCGCTCTGCCCCCGATCCAGACGGGAGCTGATCAGCTCGCGGGCGGCTGCTGGATCGAGATCCGTGTACTGGGGAGGCTCTCCAACCGGCCGCGAGAGCCATTCGCGGCGCTCCACGCCGCGGGCGAGAACGTCCGCGCAGCACTCCGGGAAGCGGAAGTTCGGCACCCCCGCGCCCCGACCGATCGGCAGCGCACCCTCGGCGGTCACGACGCACGCCACGACCGGCTTGCCCTGCCCGGCGGCGGCCACCGAGATCACCTCGAGAACCCCCTCGGGATCGCCACCCAGCGGATCCACATAGAAGGCCATCAGCGCGTCGACGCCCGCATCTCGGAGAATCCCGCGAACGCCCCTCAGGTAATCCTGGGAACCCGCGCGAAACTGCATCACGAGCGGGTTTCGGGCCCGTCCTCGCGTCGCCGCGACGATCAGGCCTCGCGTCGCGCAGGCATCGGCCGCGAGCGTCGCGACCCCGGCGGAGTTGGCCACGATCCCGATCTGGCGCCCGGACGGGAGCGGTTGGCGCTCAAAGAACTCGGCGGCGTTGAACAGCTCCTCCCCGCTTCTAAACCGCTGAACGCCGCCATGATGCAGCAGCGCATCCACGACCGCGTCCCCGTGCAGCGCGGCGCTCGTGTGCGTGCGTGCCTCGCTCCGCGCCGCCTCAGGCCGGCGATGTCCCTTGACGGCGAGAATCGGCTTGCGTCGCGCGACCCGACGCGCGATCCGCGCGAACCGCTGCGGGTTGCCGACCGTCTCTATGTACAGCATCACCACGGCCGTGCGCGGGTCCTCCTCCCACAGCTCGAGCAGGTCGTTGGTCGAGACGTCCGCACGGTGGCCGAGCGAAGCGAAGCTCGAAACCCCGAGCCGTCGAGCCGCGGCATGCCCGAGCAGAGCGATCCCGATCGCTCCCGACTCCGAGCAGATCGCCAAGCGCCCGGCGAGCACGCGGAACCCGGCGAAGGTCGCGTTCAGACTCACCTGCGGATCGGTGTTCAGCACCCCCAGGCAGTCCGGTCCGACCAACCGCATGCCGGCGCCGCGGACAATCTCGAGCAGCCGCTCCTCCCGCTCGCGCGCCTGATCGCCCTCGTCGGCCATTTCGCCCGCCAGTACGACGAGCGCCTTGGCCCCCTTCTCCGCCGCCTCGCGGGCGACATCGACGACCTCCGGCGGAGGAACAGCGATCACCACGAGCTCGGGCACCTCCTGAAGCCCAGCGATGCTATGCGCGGCGCGGATTGACCGGATCACACCGCCTGCGCTGTTGATCGGCGTGGCCACGCCTTGAAAACGGCCGTCGAGCACGTTTGAGAGGACGGCGCCGCCAGGATCATCCGGGGCATCCGACGCGCCCACGATCGCGATCGAAGTTGGGGCGAGAACCATTCGTAGCGACGCGACCACGCCGCGGTGGTCGCGCTCGTCGATCCGCTCCTGCACGCTCTCGGTCGGTGTGATGTCGAGCACGACCGTGACCTCGCCCCCAGCCCCCTTGCGCCGAACCCCGAAGCCCGCCTTCTTCAACACGCCGAGCGCCGCGCGGTTATCGGCCAGCACCTCCGCGTCGAACCGGCGGATTCCCTGCTCCGCAGCGATCGCCGCCAGCTGCTCGAGCAGTCGCGTCGCGGTCCAGCGACGCCTGAAATCGTCCGCCACCGCGAACGCAACCTCGGCTACGCCGGGCTCAAGCAGCCGGTCGTAGCTCGCGGCAGCGACCACACGATCCCCGTGTCGGCAGATCAACGCCAGCCGGTCGACCCCGCCGGCCTCAACCAGATAGCGCGCCGGGACGTCCGTGCGCACCATCCCGTGGAAACGCATATGGAGGCTCTCCGGGGATAGCCGGTCGTAGAAGGCCTTGATGTCCTCGTAGTCCCCTGGCGTCGGCGCTCGCAAGCGCAGCGTCGACCCATCGCTCAGAATCACGTCGCGGACCAGGGGCTGCGCCGTCACGTTCACAGACCCGAGCGGGAGTGGGTCAGTGCTCAACGCCGCCGGCGTCTCAGTCCAGAGTAATGTGCGCGCAAATCGCCTGATCCCGAGTCCTCGTCAACCGATCACAGCCGCCTCCGCGACCATGGCCTCGGGCGACGTCGCCGACTCGACCACGGCCGTGGATAGCCGATCGCCCGACAGGTTAGCGACGTCGTCGATCCGCCAGATGACCCAGAAGTAACCGTCCCTGTCTCGGGTAGACGGCGCCGGTGCCTCGATCGGCCGCTGGATCCAAGATCGCTTCATGCCATCCGCCGCGCACGCTCGGGCACCAACCTAGATGCCCATCCAGGCGATCCCGCCAGACCGGGTCAGGCTGGCTGGCTTCAGGATTATCGTTCCGCGCCGGCCCGGGTGGTCTGGGCGTCGATCGTCGGTGACGAGCGCGAGCGCGTTACATCATTCCGCTCATGTCGGGCATGCCGCCGCCGCCGGATTCCTTGTCTGGGATCTCGGCGACGATCGCCTCGGTGGTGAGGATGTACTTGGCGATCGAGGCGGCGTTCTGCAGTGCGCAGCGTGTGACCATCGCGGGGTCGATGACGCCGGCGGCAACGAGGTCCACGATCTCGCCGATCGCAGCGTTCAATCCGTGGCCCTGCTTCGCCTTGCGCACGTCGTTGACGACGACCGAGCCCTCGAGCCCGCCGTTGTGCGATCTTGGCGAAGCGGCTCTTCGAGCGCACGGAGCACGATCCTCGCGCCAGTCTTCTCGTCCTCGTCCTCGAACCCGTCGAGACGGATGGCCTTGGCCGCCTGCAGCGGTGCGATGCCGCCACCGGGGGGCCCCGGTCGCTCCGACGAGAAGAGATCGCCGACACCTTTTCGCGGTTGCCCTTGGCGACGATCTATGGTGAAGGTGGAAACCTGATGAATGCCGAAGACCTGACCGAGATAGAACGCGCCGGCCGCCGCTGCGGCGTCTGCCACTCCGGTCGCGGATGGCGTCGGTTCGAGATTGTCCGCCCAGCCGAGGGTGAGCCGGTCGTCCTGTGCGCCAGCTGCCGAGTCCGCTTCGGGGACAATCCGCCGGTCGGATCTCAGCCCGCGGCCGCGTCGGACCCCGCTCCCGCAGCTCTGAAGCCGCTCTCGCCGCCGAAGCCGCGCGCGGGCGAGCGCCGGACCGAGCGGCGCCCTGATCGCCTCCGAACGGCACTGCGCATGATGCCTGGCTCGTTCTCAACAGCGATGGCTGCCCGAGCGGCAGGACTCAACAACGACAAGACACTCGCCCGACTGCAGGACCTCGAGCGTCGCGGCGAGGTCCAGCGCCTCGGCAACCGCTGGTCGACCGAGCCGCCCCCGAGCGACATCGCCTCAGCGATGGATCGGCTCGAGGCGCGGACGAGCAACCTTCGCATCGTCAGGGACCGCCCACGGGCCGGCTGATCAGCGACTAGATTTCTGCGGCGTCGGGCAAGACACTCACCCTCGGCTGGGTTCCCGCTGAGCGTACGGAAACTCGCAAACCCTCCTCCTCGCTGTTGGGTGTCTGAGGAGAGGCAGTACAGTGCGGCCATGGGGCAGTACAGTGCGGCCATGGATGAAGATCCCCCTCTCGAACCCATCGTCGATCGCGCCGAGCGTAAACGCGAGGAGCGCCGTGCCGTGAACGAGGCCGGAGGAGGCTCCGAGGGGTTCGAACTCGCAGAGCAGGCACTCATCCAGAACACATCTCACGGCGACCAGCACGCTCCGGCCCGCATCATGCGAGACGCCGGGCCGGACGAGGAATCGGGCGCCGCCGAGTACGGCGAAGCCGACGAAGAGCACCAAGCCGACTGACCCGCCCACGGCCGGAACCACTCGACGCCGGTCATCGTGGTCGCGCCGAAGGCGAGCGCTCACACGAGCAGGATCCCAAACCGAACGTAGGCAGCACGCCGTGTCACCCCTCGCCCTACTAGTTCCGCTTCGCCTGCGGCGATGCGGGAGCGTCCGACGACGTCTTCGTCGCCCGCCTAGGACGACCAGCAGCAGC
>JADGPN010000062.1 GCA_017882465.1 Solirubrobacteraceae bacterium | reverse complement strand
AAGCACGCGTGACACGCTTAGGTGCGCACGGACGCTCCGGAGTCGGTCAGTTTGGCGGGTTATGCACGCCATTTTCAGGTCCATCGAAGAGATCGGCACCTGACGCGCCTTGACGCACCTGTCCGCGCCGGCCACGTGACCGCTCCACGTGACCGCTCCACCGCCACCGCCGTCTCGCCACCACCGCCACGCCACCGCCACCGCCGTCCCGCCACCACCGCCACGCCAGCGCCGCCCCGCGCCAACCTAACCTCTAGGGCAGCTTGACGACCTGTCCCTGATCGTTCACGTAGGACTGCCGCGGCGCCTGGTGGATCTGCACCCGGAACGCGCCCACCGGCCTCTGCCCATTGGCCAGCTGCGCCACGGCCTTGCCGTTGAGCCCAGCCGCCACCTGGTAGCGGACGACATGCAGGCCGGACTTGACTGCGGTGACCGTCCACACGAAGGTCGCCGTCGCCCCCGGCTTCAGCGCGCCCAGCGTCCAGGTGTTGGAGTAAGCGGTGACCGCGCCGCCGGGGCCGCCCTGCTGGCAGCTGTACTGGCAGCCGTCGGCGCTCGGGCCGCGATCGATGATCCACACTGGGCGCGAGGCGTAGGCCAGGCCGGGCATGCGCAGGAGCTCGGCGAACGCCTGGGCCTGGGTTCCGAGGTTGTTGTCGGTGATCGTCACCGCGACGTTGGGAATCGTCTTCGTGTCCAAGTTCCTGACCACGATCACGAGCTTGGACCTCTGGGCGAGCCTCTGGTTGGGCGGGAAGCTCGCCGCCGGCACCTCGACGTTGAACGTGCCCTTCGGCTCGCCGGCGTCCTGCCGGGCCCCTCCGCCGCATGCGGATAGCAACAGACTCCCCGCGACGGCGGCCAATATCCCGCTGTTGCTCACTCTCCGCCCGCTCAAACCGGGCGCAACATACCACGCGCAAACGAGGTTCCACGATGGTTCCCGGTTGGCCTCTCGAGGCGGCGTGAACTAGGCTTACGCGCGGGCGCCGCGCCTGCGGACCTGCTTACCCCGGGAGGACTGAAGAGACTTGATCCGAGCAGTCGCCGACAGAGCGTTCCTGCCTACCAAGAGCGTCCTCGAAGAGGTCGGGAACATGATGATCCTGACCGGGAAGACGATCGTCTCCGCGATCAGGCCGCCGTATCCGTATGGCAGCGAGTTCGTCGGGCAGTTCCTGTTCGCGATGAAGCTGTGCTGGTTCCCGCTGCTGATCTCCACGGTCGCGTTTGGATATGCCGCTCCCGGATTGCAGGCGGCGAACTTCCTGGTTCTGTTCGGGGCCCTCGATCGTCTCGGGGGCTTCTTCGTGCTGGCCTCGATCCGCGAGTTCGCTCCGTTCGTCGATGCGATCGTGCTCGCGGGGGTGGCGGGTACCGCCATCACCGCCGACCTCGGCGCCCGCAAGATCCGGGAGGAGCTCGATGCGCTGCAGGTTCTGGGCGTCGACCCGATCAAGAACCTCGTGGTTCCGCGCTTCCTCGCGCTGATGCTCGTCACCGGGCTGTTCGACATCTACGCGCTGCTGTTCGGCATCTTCGGCGGGGTTCTGGCGACGCTGGTCAACCACGCTCCGCTGGGTCCGTTCTGGGCCACCTTCTTCACCAATGCGTCGACCACCGACCTGTGGGGGTCGGTACTGAAGACGACCCTGTTCGGCGCCATCATCGCGATCGTCTGCTGTTACAAGGGGATGACCGCCTCGGGTGGCGCCGAAGGCGTGGGCCGTGCCGTCAACCAGGCGGTGGTGATCGCCTTCCTCGGCGTGTTCGCGTTCAACTACGCCTTCACCCAGACGCTGCTGGCCACCCACCCCGAGATCTCGACGGTGGCAAAGTGACCGGGCGCGTCGCCGGACGCCGGGCGGTCTGAATGAACGGGCTGATCGCAACCCCGAGGGGCTGGATCGAGAGCTTCGGCGAGATCGTCAAGTTCACGTCGAAGATCGTGGGCGAGGTGTTCCGTCTCAAGCCGCTGCGGTTCTTCGGCGAGACGCTGCGGCAGGCGGGGATCCTGATCGTCTCCTCGACGCTCGTGATCTGGGGCCTGGTGTTCATTATCGGCCTGCAGTGCGGGATCGAGGGCGCGTACTTCACGCGCGGGCAGGGAGCTCCCGCCTACGCGGGCGTGTTCTCCGCCTGGTGCGACCTGCGCGAGCTGGTGCCCTACGCGTTCGGGTACATGATGGCGGCCAAGGTCGGCACCGGAATCGTCGCCGAGCTCGGGTCGATGCGGATCTCCGACGAGATCGACGCGCTCGAGGTGATGGGGATCAGCGGGATCACGTTCCTGTGCGCGACTCGACTGCTCGCCGCCTGGCTGGTGCTCCCGTTCGTCTACATCTGCTCGATCGGCGCCGGCTTCTTCGCCAGCTACCTGGCGGTCGTGCAGCAGATCGGGGAGGTCTCCTCGGGTGGCTTCTTCCTCATCTTCTGGCAGTTCCAGAACCCGCCCGATCTCTTATATAGCCTGATCAAGGCCATGAGCATGGCCACCGTGATCGTGCTCGTGGGCTGTTACTACGGCTTCAACGCCAGCGGTGGCCCGGTCGGCGTGGGTACTGCCACCGCCAAGTCCATGGTTCTGAACATCGTGGCCGTTCATCTCATCGGAATGCTCGGAACGCAGCTCTTCTGGGGTGCCAATCCGAGAGCACCTATCGGAGGCTGAAGAAATGAGGCAGGCTGAAAAATGAGGCGCTTCAGGTTTGGCGGTAGCGACGGCGCGGACGAGGGTCACGAGGCGGGCGAGGCCGCGACGGGTTCGCCCGCCCAGGAGGGGACCGCAGACGGCGCGAGCGCGCAGGGCCGCGGGAGCGACCCCGGTCAGGCCGAGTCCGGCTCCGGATCCTCCGCCGGGGCCGAGGCCTCGAGGCCCGAGAGCCGAGAGCAGCCCGAGAGCCGAGAGCAGCCCGAGAGCCGAGAGCAGCCCGAGAGTCGAGAGCAGACGGAGAGCCGGGAGCAGTCCGAGACCCGCGAGCAGCCGGTCTCGGCTCAGGGATCACGCGTGTCGGTGGTCGACGAGCAGCCGCCGCGCCCGGCCCCGCCGGCCGGTGCGTCGGAGGAGGAGTACCGGTGGCACACCTACCGGGTGTATCCGTCGGGCCGCCCGGATGCGGTCGAATTCATCGACACCTACAAGGCGTTCGGTCGCAACCGGATCCTCCGGGGCCTGAACATGGGCCTCCCCGAGGGGATGGTCTCGATGATCCTGGGCCCATCGGGAACCGGGAAGTCGGTGTGCATCAAGCACATGGTCGGTCTGCTCTATCCCGACGAGGGCGACATCCTGGTGCATGGCGAGTCGGTGCCGAACATGCCCGACGACGACCTGTTCGAGATGCGCAAGAAGTTCGGGCTGCTGTTCCAGGACGGCGCGCTGTTCGGATCGATGAACCTGTACGACAACGTCGCGTTCCCGCTTCGCCAGCACACGGAGAAGGGCGAGAACGAGATCGAGGACATCGTCATGCGGCGCCTCAACGAGGTCGGCCTGGGCCAGTCCAAGGAGAAGTATCCGAACGAGCTCTCGGGCGGGATGCGCAAGCGCGCCGGGTTCGCCCGGGCGCTGGTGCTCGAGCCCGACATCGTGCTCTTCGACGAGCCCGACTCGGGACTGGATCCGGTGCGCACGGCCCTGCTGGGCGAGCTGATCCTGGAGATCCACCGCGACATGATGGACGAGGCCAAGGCCAAGCAGAAGACGCACCTGCCGACCTTCGCGGTGATCACTCACGACATCATGAGCGCCCGCCGCGTGGCCGACTACATCAACGTGCTGTGGAAGGGACGGATCGTCGAAGCGGGCCCGGCGGAGGACATGCTCAACTCCGAGAACCCGTTCATCCGCCAGTTCCTCACCGGGGAATCGCAGGGCCCGCTGACGATGGACTAGCTCGCACCGGCAGCGCGCTCGCGGGAGCGGCGCGTACGCCCGTGCGCGCCGCTAGCCTGACGGGTCGCATGAAGGTGAGGGAGAGGTTCGAGCGCCTGGCGCGGGCCGCCGCTGCGCGGCCGGTGCTGACACTCGCGGTTGTGCTCGTGGCGGCGCTGGCCGGCGGCCTGCTGGCGCTCGGGCTGCAGCCCAATGCCGGCAGCGACACCTTCGTCAGCCGCTCGTCGGAGAGCTTCCGGGCCAGCGACGATTTCCACCGCCATTTCGGTGACGACGCGGTCGTGATCCTGATCCGCGAGTCGCTTCCGAACCTGGTCGAGACCAAGGACCTCGCGACGCTGACCCAGCTCGAGGCTTGCCTGGCCGGCCAGGTGGTGATCCCGAGCCAGCAGGCGCAGGCGTTCGAGCCCGCCCCGACCGGTGCGCTGCCCGCGTACGGCGGTGCTCGGAGCCCGTGCGGGAAGCTGATGAGGTTCAAGCCCGTCCAGGCCGTCTACGGGCCGGGGACGTTCCTGAACCGCGCGGTCACGGCCGTCAACTCCGAGGTTCAGGCGATGCTGGCCAGCTTGCGCCAGAGCGTGGCGAGCGCGCAAGCGGCGGCGCTGCAGCTCGCGGTGGCCAAGCACCTGAGCCACGCCCAGGCGCTCGCCGCCGCCAACGCCGCGGGTCAGCTCGCCCAGCAACAGGGGATTCAGCAGTTCGAGCGGATGGCGCTCGACTCGGGCATCGCCGGGACACCGCGCATCGACGACCCCCAGTTCATCCCCCAGATCGTGTTCGACCAGACCCGGGGCGTGAACCAGCCCAAGGCGCGCTTCGCCTATCTGTTCCCGACCGCGAACTCGTCGCTGATCCAGGTGCGCCTGAAACCGGACCTGAGCGACCAGCAGCGCGCGAACGCGATCGCGTGGATTCGTCGGGCGGTCCGGATGCCGATCTTCGCCTCGGCGTACGGCGGGAGGTATACCGTCACCGGCGCCCCGGTCGTGGTCAACGATCTGGCGTCCGAGATCACCGCCTCGATCTCCGGCCTGCTGGTTGCCGCCGTGCTCGTGATGGCGGTCGTGCTGCTGCTCGTGTTCCGCAACCGCCTGCGACTGCTCCCGCTCGCGATCGCCTTGGCCGCCACGGGGATCACGTTCGGCGTGACCTCCCTCGCCGGTGCCTCTCTGACGATGGCGTCGGTGGCCGTGCTGCCGATCCTCATCGGGCTGGCCGTCGACTACGCGATCCAGTTCCAGTCGCGCGTGCAGGAGGCCCGCAGCGGCGATCCTGAGGCGCCCGGGTTGCAGCGCGGCGCTCAGCAGGCGGTCGAACGGGCGGCTGCGGTCGGTGCGCCCACGATCGCGACCGCGGCCCTGGCGACGGCCACGGGCTTCCTCGTGCTGCTGCTCTCGCCGGTCCCGATGGTGCGCGGCTTCGGCGTGCTGCTGGTGGTCGGGATCGGGGTGGCGCTGCTGTGCGCGCTCACCGCCGGCTCGGCGGCGCTGGCGCTCGCGGACCGCGACGGCGGAGCGATCGGTTCCTCGCTGCGCGGTGCGGCCGAGATCGTGCGCGATGGGGTGGCTGTCGTCCGGAGGCCGTTCGCCCGGACCGCGGGAACGAGCGGCGCCGCCACCGGTGCCGGGCGACGGGTGGCAGCCGGTGCGCAGCAGTTCGTCGCCCTGGTGACGCGTCACCCGGAGCGCGCGCTGCTGATCGCGGTGGTGGTGGCGCTGCTCGGCTGGGTCGCCGATACCCAGACCGCCGTGCAATCCGACGTGACCAAGCTGGTGCCCGCAAGCATGCCGGCGTTGCGCAACCTGCACGCGCTGGAGAGGGTGACCGGCGTCTCCGGCGAGATCGACGTCACCGTCCGGGCCGCCGACATCACCCAGCCCAGGACCGTGAGCTGGATGATCAGCTACGAGCAGGCGCTGCTCGGACACTACGGATATCTGGAGTCACAGGGGTGTGCCCACGCGACTTTGTGTCCGGCGCTCTCGCTGCCCGATCTGTTCTCGGGTGGAACCCAGACCGGTGCATTGACCGGGACCTCGCTCACGCAGTCCGAGATCCGGAGCCTGCTCTCGGCGGTGCCGAGCTACTTCTCGCAGGCCGTGATCACTCCCGACCATCGCGAGGCCACGCTCGCGTTCGGAATCCGCCTGATGCCGCTCTCGCGCCAGCAGCAGGTGATCGACTACATGCGCTCGCAGCTGCACCCGCCGGCCGGGGTGGCGGCCCGTCTCGCTGGGCTGCCGGTGCTGGCGGCGCAGGCCAATGCGGCCCTGTCCTCTTCCGCTCGCCGCCTGTTGACGCTGCTGGCCGGCCTCCTCGCCGTCGGGCTGGTGCTGCTGCTCGTGTTCCGACGGGTCGAGCGCGCTCTGGTGCCGCTGATCCCGATCGCGTTGGCCACGGGCTGGTCGGCGCTGATCCTGTTCCTGATCGGCGTCCCCCTGAATCCGATGTCGGCCACGCTCGGGGCGCTCGTAATCGCGATCTCGACCGAGTTCAGCGTGCTGCTCTCCGAGCGCTTCCGGCAGGAGCGGGCGGCCGGCCACGAGCTCGGCGAGGCGCTGTCCCGGACCTACCGGTTCACCGGCGCGGCGGTGCTCGCCTCGGGGATCACGGCGATCGCGGGGTTCGGCGTGCTCGTATTCTCGAGCATCACGATGCTCCGCGACTTCGGCCTCGTCACCCTCGTCGATCTGACCGTCTCTCTCGGCGGCGTGCTGCTGGTGCTTCCGGCGGTGCTCGTCCTGGCCGAGCGCGGCGACGCGTACGAGCGCGTCCGCGGCCTGCTGCGACGCGCCGGCGCCGGTCTGCCGCGACTGCGCCGCCGGCCTCGGGTCGCGTGAGCACCCCCCCGCAGCGGGAGGCCCCGGAGCCCGATTCCGCGGCCGGCAGGCCCGCGGTACAGCACCGGCTCGACCCGGATCTCGCCGTCTCCGCGTCGTCCCGGGCCGGGCCCGTCCTGCCGCCACCGGTGATCGACACCAAGCGCTACCGGTGGATGATCGGAACGTTCGGGATCCTGCTCGTGGTGGCGATCTCGGTCTACCAGTTCGCTTCCAACGGGATCGGGACCACGGGCGTCGCCGCGGGCAAGCCGCTGCACCTGTTCGCGGCTCCGCTCGCCGTCTCGACGCTCAACGGGGACGCCAACCTCAAGCCCCTGTGCTCCCCTGGCCACCACGACCCGCGCGCGCTGAACATCTGCCTGATGGTCAACCGCGCGCCGCTGGCGCTCGCGTTCTTCGCTACCGGCTCGGATGACTGCAAGCGGCAGGTCGACACCCTGCAGGCGGTCTCGCGCCAGTTCCCGCCGGGCGAGGTGCAGTTCGCAGCCGTCGCCGTCGGCGCCGGCCACGCCGACACCCGAGCGCTGGTGCATTCGCGGGGCTGGAGGATCCCGGTCGCCTACGACGCCGACGGTGCCGTGCAGAGCCTGTACGGCGTGCAGATCTGCCCGATGGTGGAGCTGGCCTACCGTGGCGGGATCGTCAGGGAGCGCCTGATCGGCGACCACTGGCTGAACGCTGATGCGTTCGCCGCCCGGGTCCGGGCCCTGATCGGGCACTGAGATGGAGGAGGAGGTCGAGCTCCGCGCGGCGCCGGGTTTCGTCGAGCCCTCGGTCCGGGTCGAGCTGCCCGGGCTGAGGCTCGACTGGCGGAGCGTGGAGGGCGGCCGGCGAAAGAGCCCGCGCGAGATTTCGCGGCGCCTCAAGGACCTCTCCAACCGCTATCGGGGTGCGAGCGTCGTGGCACTCCGGGCCCAGCCGATCCCGCATGCCTACCGGGCCTTCTTCCATCAGATCGGGCTTGATCCCGATGTGACCCGGATCCCGATCGAGCAGGCCGCGGTCGGGCGGCTGATGCAGGGACAGTTCCGTTCCACGAACCTGGTCGACGATGCGCTGCTGATCGGCCTGATCGAGACCGGGGTGCCGATCTGGGCTCTCGACGCGGACCTCGTCGACGCCGGAGGCCTCGGGATCCGCGCCTCGGTGGCGGGGGACCGCCTCGGGTCCACGGAGTTCGGGCACCACCTGGCGCCGGGCCGGCTCGTCGTCGCCGACTCCCAGCGAGTGCACGCGCTCCTGTTCGGCGACGTCGCTCCGGGCCACGGCGTGGGGCCGCGCACGGCGCGAATCGTGCTGTTCGCGGTCGGGGTGGAGGGGGTCCCTGCGATCCACCTCGAGGAGGCACTGTGGATCTGCGCCGAGGTTCTCGGAACGGGATGAACCACGTCAATCGGCCGTTACCGGGTGATAATCTCATGCGGCCGACCAAAGGAGGAGGCGATGGAGGCACTCGAGCACGAAGTCCACACGCCGCGCGCGCCTGAGCAGAATCAGCCGCAGGTCGCGATCGATGTCGACGAATGTGCGGCTCGCCGCTCACTCCGTGCCCAGATCGCCCGGCTCGAGTACGAGCTTGCCGATGCCTTCGTGACCGCCTTCCAGATGGGCGGGGTGGAGCTTCCGGTCGCCGCACCCGGCGAACCGCGGCTGCTCGACCTCGGGGAGCTCGAATGCGTCCGTGACGAGCTGGCCGAGCGCCTCCGCAGCGCGCGGCGATCCATCTCCGAGCGCGCCGAGCTCCAGGCGGAGAACCGTCTCCGGCTGGAGCGGCTGCTGCTCGAGCCCGGGCGCTACCGCTTCGTCCGGATCTCCCGTCGCGATGTCGGCGAACCGGGCTGCGGCGTGTGGCAGGTCAGACCGCGGCTCGGCCTGATCGGCATGATGATGGGGTGGTGGCAGGTCAAGCTCTCATCCGGCTGTCCGTTACCCGGGGGTCGCGACCGGCTGGTCGCGACTCGCTCAGCCTCCAGCCTCGCCTGAGTGGACCGCCCACTCCGCCTTTATCCTGAGCGGGGGGATGCGCGACCTGCTCAGAAGTGGGACGAGCGCGGCCGTGGTCGTGCTCATCATGTTCATCGGGAGCCTTGGGCTCTGGGTGGGGACTCCCGTCGCCTGGCTCTGGGTCGGCTCCCAGATCCAGGGCGCGACGTCGTCGCTCGGTGCGGCCCTGGGCGCGATGTTCATCGGCGTCGTGGCGACGATCGCCGTGATCGTCTCCCTGCTGCTGTGGCTGAGCAACGTCTATCGCTCGGTCAGCCAGGCGCGCGGCCACGAGGACCCGGGTCACATCGTGCTCGAGGGAGTCCTGGTCGTCAGCGCCGGCGTGGCGATCGCCGCCTTCGCGATCTGGTTCCTGTTCTTCGCCGGCACCAGCCCGGTGCCGCTCGGCCTGCAACTGTGAACCGCCCCGCCCGAAACCACGCCGGACGGGGCGGTTCGCGCGGAGCTCAGAGGGCTCCGGCCAGCTGCATCTCCGGGGCCGCCTGAACGACCACCGCGGTCGCTTGGACGACCGCGTCTTGCGCTGCCCGAACCTGGAGGTGAGCTGCCAGCTCGCGGCGCTGGCGATCGGTCAACTGTCCGATCTGCTTGTTCTCCGTGATCTGCAGCCGCGTCAGCAGCTTGCGGCACCGTGCGGTGCCCCAGCGCCGTTGACTCATGAGGAGGTCTCCGACGGCCCAGCTGCTCGCCTCCCATGGGGATTCGAGAATGATTCCCGCGGCGCTGATCTCACCTATGGCGATCCTTCGCTTCAGGCACGCCCGCGCAAGCCGGACCTCGTTGGCCCGCTCCAGTGCTCGCAGTCGCTGTGGCCCGGGAGTCATGATGGCGGTCTGAGTCATTCGTCTTCTCTCTCCCTGCGTCCGGTCCGCCGAAGCGAACGCCCTTGGTCAACACGTAATCGCACGCGCGGACGCGCCTGGACAGCGTCGTCCATAGATCAATCGTTTGTGACCCGCGCGGTCCTCCAGGTCGGTCCTGCTGCACGCGTCACTTCCCAAGCCTGTGAGTGACCTTCGCGCGGGCCGGCCGACCACCAGCACGGCGGAGCGGAACCTACCGAGAAGCACTGGGTAACAGCAATGCAACATCCATCGCAGATGCGCATAGAGCGCCTTTTTTCTCGATCCAGGTCCTTGCGCGTTCTTGGACAAGGTGCCGGGCGAGCGACCGTCTCCCGCGTTCGCGGGAGACCGGCTCAGACGACGAGGGGAGCCTCGCCGACGAGCGCCTCAAGATGATCGTCGCGGGGGCCTGGAGATGCCTCAGGGCTACGAGGGCAGCCGGCCGTGCTCGGCTTCGAACGCGCGCTTGGCTGCGCTGAAGCGCTCCAGCGCCAGATCGAGCGTGTCGCGATCGTGCGTGGCCATCACACTCGTGCGCAGCAGCGCGCCGGCGGGTGGAACCGCGGGATGGATCGCCACGTTGACGTAGACGCCGGCGTCGTACAGCATCTTCCACAGGAAGACCGCCTTCCAGTCGTCGCCGACGACGACCGGAACCACCGGCGTGACCACGTCGGTTCCGTCGGCCAGGCGCGTGGGGCCGATCACACGGAAGCCGAGCGCGCTCAGCCCGTCGTGCAGGTAGCGCGCGTTGCCGAGCACCCGGGCGAACAGCTCGCGACCCTCGTCGGAGCGGCAGATCCGGACCGCCGCCAGCGCGGCGCCGACCGCCGCCGGCACGCCCGAGGCGGTGAACATGAACGGGCGCGACTGGATCCGCAGGAACTCGATCACGTCCGCGGGCCCGGCGATGACGCCGCCGCAGGAGGCCAGCGACTTGGAGAACGTCGCCATTCGCAGGTCGACTCGATCCTCGACGCCGAGCAGCTCGCAGGCGCCGGCGCCCCGAGCTCCGAGCACGCCCAGAGCGTGCGCCTCGTCGACCATCAGCCGCGCTCCGTACTGCTGGCACAGCGCCGCGATCTCCGGCAACGGGGCCACATCGCCCTCCATCGAGAAGACTCCGTCGACCACGACCAGGATCCCGCCGCCGTCCTGCGCGGCTCGCTGGAGCGAATGCTCGAGGCGATCCATGCGGTTGTGGCGGAAGGCCCGGAGCTTGGCTCGCGAGAGGATGCAGCCGTCGAGGATCGAGGCGTGATCGCCGGAGTCGGCGACCACCGTGTCCCCCGGGCCCAGGATCGTGCCGAGCGCGCCCAGGTTCGCCTGGTGGCCGGTGGTGAAGACGATCGCGCTCTCCGTGCCCAGCCAATCCGCGAGCTCGCCCTCGAGCTCGAGATGCAGGTCGATCGTTCCGTTCAGGAACCGAGAGCCGGTCAGACCCGTCCCGTACCGCTGCAGCGCGGCGAGGGCTCCCTGCTTGACGCGCTCGTCGCCGGTCAGCCCGAGGTAGTTGTTGGAGCCGAGCATGATCCGGCGCTTGCCCTCCATCTCCACCACTGGGAGCGTGGGACCCTCGAGGATCCGGAAGTAGGGCAGCGCGTCGAGCTCTCGTGCAGCCTTGAGTTGCTCGATGCGCTCGTGCTCGCGGGCCTTGGAGAAAACGTCGATCGAGGTGGGCATGTAGCTTTCGCGGCCGTATGGGACTCAACGTCAGGCCGGTCGCCGGCAAGAGCGACCTGGACACCTTCATCAAGCTCCCGTGCCGGCTCTATCGTAACGAGCCGTACTGGGTTCCTCCGTTGCTGTTCGAACGCAAGCGCTTCTTCGACCGCAAGCGCAACCCGTTCTTCGAGCACGCGGAGGCCGAGTATTTCCTCGCCTTGCGTGACGGTCGCGCGGTCGGTCGCATCACCGCGCACATCGATCGCCACTTCAACGAGTTCCAGAATCACGACTGGGGGATGTTCGGCTTCTTCGAGTGTGAGGACGACCCCGAGGCCGCCGGGGCGCTGCTCGACGCTGCTGAAGCATGGCTTCGCGCGCGTGGCCGTGACCGCATGGTCGGCCCGATGGACTTCACCACCAACGACGAGTGCGGCGTGCTGGTGGACGGCTATGACCTGCTGCCCACCATCCTCACCAACTGGCACCACCGCTACTACCCCGGGCTGATCGAGGGGGCCGGATTGGCCAAGGCCATGGACCTCTACATGTGGAACCTCGAGGTCCAGGACCGCAGTCGCGTGCACGACGCGATCTGGCGCGTCGCGGCCGAGGTGGAGTCAAAGCACGGGATCACCGTCCGCCCGATGCGCAAGAAGGACATGGAGGCGGAGATCAACCGCTTCCTCGAGGTCTACAACGCCGCCTGGGAGCGCAACTGGGGATTCGTGCCGCTGACCGAGGCGGAGGTCCGGCATTACGCCAAGGACCTGAAGCCGATCCTCGACGAGAACTGGGCCTGGGTGGCCGAGAAGGACGGCGAGACCGTCGGCGCGGCGCTGTCCTTGCCGGATTACAACCAGGTCCTCAAGCACATGAACGGGAGGCTGCTGCCGTTCGGCTGGGCCAAGGCCCTCTACTACAAGGGCAAGATCAACCGCGTGCGGGTGTTCGCGCTCGGGGTCAAGCGCGAGTGGCAGCACACCGGGATCGCCGCCAAGTTCTATGAGCTCCACTTCGACTCCGCCGCCCGGACGCCTCAGACCGGCGGCGAGATGGGGTGGATCCTGGAGTCGAACAAGTCGATGAACCGGGCGATGGAGGGAATGGGCGGCCGGATCGTGCGCACCTATCGGGTGTACGAAAAGATCCTTTGAAGATGACCGCTCGCGCTGTCACCATGCACGCACGATGAGTGAGGACCCGATCGAGGTCGCGCCTGACCCCGCGCTGGAGGGCGAGGTCGTCGACGGCCTTCCGGTGCTGGCCGAGGTCCGCGCGCTGGAGCCCGCACCGCCGTCCGGGCTGCTCGCGGTCCAGACCGCTGCCGCGGCCGTGACGGGCTTCGTCGCCGGTGCGGCAACGCTCGTGGTGGTCAGGCGCCGCCGCACCCGCAAGCTCGCCCGCCGCCAGCGCGCCCTTCCGCGCCGCGCCGCCGAGATGCTGCCGGTCATCGGCAGCCGCTCGTTCCTGGTCGACGTCCACCTGCTGGGCAAGCCCGGCGAGTGAGCACAGTCGCAGCCGGGCGCCAGCTCGTCGACGTCCGAGTCGAGGTCAGGCCGCGCTGGACCTTCCGGCTGCCGCGTCGTGGCGCTCTCGACGGCCTGACCCGAGTGCGGGGCGGCGTCCTTCACCGCCTCGTGCACGCGGACCGGGAGCCGGTGCTCGTGCGGGTCGCTCAGCTGGCGCCGAACCGGGTGCTGTTCGGAGCCCGGGCCCACACCCGGACCGCCGCCGAATTCGGGATCGAGCGCATGCGCTGGACGCTCGGGATCGATCAGGACCTGGAGCCCTTCTACGAGCGGTTCCGCTTCGATCCGCTGATCGGCCCGGGGGTGCGGGCAGATCCGGGGCTCCGAATCGCCTTCCGTCCGGACCCGTTCGAGGCCCTCACCTGGGCCATCTGCGAGCAGCTGATCGAGTATGAGCGTGCGGCTGCGATCCAGCGCCGCCTCGTGGCCCGCCTGGGCCGGCGGTGCCCGCGCACGGGCATGCGCGACGCACCGACGGCCGAGCGCCTGTCCGCTCAGGCTCCGGCGCTGCTCGCATCGTGCGACCTCGCCGAGGGACGAGCGCTGGCGCTCGTGCGGGCGGCGAGGGAGGTCGCCCGGGGGCGAGTGGACCTGGCCAATCCGGATCACGAGTGCGGCTGGCGCCGGCTCCGGGCGATCCCGGGGATCGGCAGCTGGACGATCCAGACGCTCGCCCTGACCGGACAGGCCCGTCTCGACCAGCTGCCGGCGGGCGATCTCGCGTACCTGAAGCTCGTGGGGCGGCTTCGGACCGGTGATCCGCGCGCGCGCGCCACCGAGGAAGAGGTCAGCCGGCTGTTCGCGCCCTACGAGCCCTGGGCGGGGCTCGCCGGGGTCCACGCGCTCCGGGCGGGCAGCTCGGGCGCCTCGCTGCGCCTCGCGGCTTGAAGGCCGCGCCCATCGGCGATTGGCCGCCTCGGAAGGCTCGCCCCGCGCGGGAGCGAATACCACAGCGTGCATCCTCGTGACCTGCCTCCCTGCGACCTGGTGATGAAGGGCGGCGTGACCAGCGGCGTTGTGTATCCCGGCGCCGTGCTGGAGCTGTCGAGCACCTATCGCTTCGCCAACGTCGGCGGCACGTCGGCGGGGGCGATCGCCGCGGCGATGACCGCAGCCGCCG
This sequence comes from Solirubrobacteraceae bacterium, assembly GCA_017882465.1. GTDB lineage: Bacteria > Actinomycetota > Thermoleophilia > Solirubrobacterales > Solirubrobacteraceae > Palsa-465. The sequence goes on along the minus strand of JADGPN010000062.1, from coordinate 4,952 downwards.
AGTATGGGCGCCAGCGGGCGGGACGGCTCGAGCTCGGCGGGATCGAGCAGATCGTCCGCGAGTTCGGGCAACCCGGGAAGGTGCTGTCTCTGTTTCAGCCGATGCCCGAGGCCCGCGGCCTGTTCGATCTCGCCCTCGACGTGGCCTCGGCGCGCGGCTCGCGAGCCCGCCGCTGCTTGGCGCTCGTTCGTGCCGTGCTCCGGTACCGGCCCTGGCATGCGGCGGTGGCGACCGTGGCGGCGGTGATCGTGCTCGCTCTGCTGGCGCTCGCCGTCGCGGGGCTGCCGACCCTGGTCGCAGTCGTGCTTGTCGTGCTCGGGGCATTTGGGCTGCTCCTGCTGGCGGCGTGGGCGGTGCTCGGGCCGCTCGGCGCGATGGTTCGAGGCCTATGGAGAACACTGCCCGCGCACGGCTTCGGGATCTGCCCGGGTACGCGCCAGCGGCCCGACGCCCCCGAGGCGCTGGTCGAGTGGCTGCACGCCAAGATTCAGCAATGCGCCGAGCTGCCGTCCGAGCAGCCGCTCACGTTCGCGATGCTGGAGCAGGCCGGGATCGCCCTCCAGATGGTGGCCACCGATCTGGGGCTGGCGCGGCCGGTCCGGATTCCGTTCGAGGACGAGCAGTACCTGTTCACGCCCGCCGAGCTGGCGCAGCTGTTCCCCGCCGAGGTGGTCGCCCACGTGCTCGACGCGGCCGGCGTGCCGGCTGGGGAGCGCGACAGCACGCGGGCCTGGTTCCTACCGGCCAAGGAGCTGCCGGTCGTGGTCGGAGCCCGGCTCAGCTCGAGCGTGCCGCTGTTCCTGTCGGCGCTGCGGCTCTACACCGCTCGCCCCGATCTCCCCGGGCCGGTCGAGAGCTTCATCTCCGACGGCGCCATCACCAGTAACTTCCCGATTCACTTCTTCGACCAGTGGCTGCCCGCCCATCCCACGTTCGGCCTCGACCTGGTGCCGTTACCGCAGACCGGCGAGCCGGGAGACGATGCGCCGGTGTTCATGCCGCGGGCGGGCGACGATGAGCGCTCGCCGCACGCCACCAACGTGAAGAACGTCGCTGGGCTGCTGCGCCAGATCGAGGACGCAACCCGCAACTGGCGGGACGAGCTGCAGGCGGAGTTGCCGGGATTCCGGGATCGGGTGTGCCAGATCCGGATGGGCCCGGGGGAAGGCGGCTTCAACCTCAACGCTGACCCCCAGACGGTCAACCGGCTGCTCGACCGGGGACGCGCAGCGGGCCAGGAGATCCTCGCCAGCTTCGACTGGAACCAGCACCGCTTCACCCGCTACCTGACTCTGATGGAGATGCTCCAGGAGAACTTCGCGGACCTGACTGGCCGCTTCGGCACCTACCAGGAGTGGCTCAGCGCCGGTGCTCCGGAGGCCACGCTCTATCGGGCCGGGCGGGACGCCGCCTGGTGCGCCGCCGCTGCCAAGGCGACCGCGGCACTGATCCAGAGCGCGCCCGCAGAGCCCAGCTTCGACAGCGGAGAGCAGCCGATACCGGTCCCGGCGATGCGGATCGGTCCGCGGGTCTGAGGGTCCCGGGAGGCGCGCCCCCGGCGGTGGTGAGGCTCACGGGCGGGGCCGCCGGCGACGGCGCGGCGAAACGGAAATGATCAGCTGAGATCCAGTGTTATACATTTCCCGCGTCGAGACAACGGATTGGGGGGACACCGGATCGGCGTCTGGGCCACGGCCCCGGTCGTGCGCGCGCACCCCAGTAGACTACCAGATCTTGCACACATTTGCAAGATCCTGGGGCACAAAAACCTCAACAAAACCGGGTAGCTCCCGACCGCGCACAGCGGCGAGAGTGGGTCGGGATCCAGCCCGAACGTGCTCCCGAGCCCGCCGGAGCCGGTCGTGCCCGTAGCGCGCAGCACGTGCGGCTCTGGCGCCGGCGTGGGCACGACCGCGCCGGTGTCCCAGATTCGCGCTGCCCCATCGCCGCTGTAGGTGAGGACGCTGTTGCCGTCGGGGGCAAAGCCGCCGGGGGTGACCCCTCCGAAGTCCCCGGCCAGCGTCTCGACCTGGGTTCCGCTGATCGCGTTCCAGATCGCCGCGACCCCGTTCTGGCTGCCGGTGGCCACGTGCGAGACCTGGCTCCTGTGGTGCGTGGCCGCGTCCAGGACATCCGGAGCCCAGATCGACTGGCCGGTGATCGGGAAGGTGCCCGGCAGCTTCAGCTGCGAGACGAGGTACGCTGTGTCGGCGACCCAGACGCGCGCGGTGCCGTCGCTGCTGGTATTGACGAGGTAGCGCCCGCCCGGGCTCCACGTCGCCTCGCCCCCGTTCATGTGAGCGAGCTGAGCACCGCCGGCCAGGTCCCACACCTGCGTTTCGTCGGCCACGCTGGTTCCCAGGTTCTGCTCCGGGGGCAGCCCCGTCGTGGTGAGCAGACGCGTGCCATCGGGACTGAATGTGGCCTCGAGCACGTACGCGGTGCCCGTGGCCGCCGACGGACGAGCGGCGACGAGGAACGTGCGCGCCGCGGTCCCGGTGGCTGTGTTCCAGATCGTGGCGGTCCCATCCTCGCTACCGGTGGCGAGCAGTCGGCTGTCGGGGCTGAAGGCGACGCTGGTGCCGAGATTGGCGCCGAGCAGGCGCGGGTCATCGACGGCGAGCGTGTGCAGCTTGCGGCCGGTTGCGGCATCCCAGAGGATCTCGGCGCCGCTGCCGCCCGTGCCGGCGGTGGCGATCAGCCGGCCGTCAGCGCTGATCGTCGCGTCCTGGAGCTTGATGAACGAGTCGTCGGCGATCGTCACCGGCCGCGCTGTGCCGGACACCGGCCACAGGTGCACGGCCGCTGGATCCCAGGCGAGCACGTGGGTGCCGTTGGCGTCGAACATCGCCCCCTGCGTGTAGTAGTTCGAGGTCGGAAAGGTCCGCTGGACCTCGCCGGCGGCGACGCTCCAGACGCGGGCATAGCCGTCGAGACCTGCGGTCAGGACCTGCGACCCGTCGGGGCTGAACCCGGCCGCGATCAACGGTCGGTCGTTGGCGTGGAAGGTCTTGAGCAGGTGGTTCGCCGGGAGCGAGCGCCGCAGCGCGTCGAGCGCCGCCGGCGTCTCCTTGGCCCGCGCCGACTGGTCGGCCAGGAGCAGGCTCAGCTGCGGATCGGTCCCGAGCTGCAGCAGCGACTGCGCAGCCAGCTCGCCTGAGGTCGCGCTCTGCTTCTCGCTGACGGCCTGGTGACGCTGCACCAGCGCCAGCACGGCGAGGGCGATGGCCACCACGAGCGCCCCCGAGACGAACCCGCGCGTGCGTCGCAGGCGCCGCGTGGCCGCCTGGCGGCTGGTGTCGATGTACGCGCTCTGGAGCCGCGAGACTCCGGGGTCCTTGCCCGCGGCGGCCGAGCGCCAGCGTTCGGCGAACTCGAGTTCGCGGCCTGAGAGCAGGAAGCTCGGGTCGCGGTCTCCGCGGTCCCACTCGCGCGCCTTGAGCCCCCACTCCGTGTGCTCGCGGACCCAGTCGAGATCGGTCTTGATCGCCTCGATGAGCCGTGTCACCGAGGCGTCGAAATCGCCCCCGAACAATCCGCGCGAGGGGATGAACTGGTACGCCGACAGCGCGCCGGGGCGCCCTCCTCAGGGGTCTCGCGGACGCGCACGGGCAGGATGCGCTTGTTCAGCTCGACCGCGTGCGCGAGCTCCCGGCGGCAGTGCTCGGACGCGGCGGACTCGGGGCTGAGCAGGAACACGAACGCGTCCGAGGTCTCGATCGCGCGCTCGAGCTCCTCGCGCCACCGCGATCCGCTGGGGATGTCCGACTCGTCGATCCAGACGTCCGTGTCCCGCGCCTCGAGCGCGCTGCGGACCGACTCAGCGAACTCGGCGTCAACGTGCGAGTAGGAGATGAACGCGTCGTGGTGCTCGTGCTCGCCCTCGGCCTCCGCCGACGGAGTTGGAGGGCTGGCTGCTGCGCCGGTGGTGCTCATCTCGGTCCGCCGAACCTCGATCCTGGCCGAGGTCGCGCCGCGACTCTAACGGTCAGGCTTCCGGAGCGCGCAGGCCTTCGAGCAGACGTCGCACGGTGGCGCCCATCTCGGCCCGCGCCGCCACCGGATCGTCGGCCTGCGCGACCACCATCGCCGCCTCGCTGATCGCGCCGAGCACGACATGCGCCAGCGCCTTGGCCGGCTGCGGGATCAGCCGTCCGGCGTCGATCGCCCGCTGGATCGCGGCCTCGACGACCCCCAACCCCTGGTCGGAGTCGATCGCCCGCCAGACGTCCCAGCCGAGCACCGAGGCCGCATCGACGAGCACGATCCGCTGCACCTCGGGCGCCGCGAAGGCATCGAGGAAGGCATCGGCGCCGGCGGCGAGCGCCTCCCACGGATCGGCCTGGGCGAGCGCGAGGTCGGTGACGTGCCGCACCGTCTCGGCGTTGATCTCCACCAGGACGGCACGGAACAGCTCCTCCTTGCCGTGCTTGAAATGGTGATAGAGGGCGCCGCGCGTGACCCCGGCGCGGGCGACGATCTCCTCAGTTCCCACATCCGCATATCCGCGCTCGGCGAACAGCTCCCGCGCGGCACTGATCAGCGCCGCCGTCGTCGCCTCCCGCTGGCCGGCCTTGGTGCGCGGCCGGTCGGAGGGAGGGGGCGGGTTGACATGCATACCGTCTGTATGTGAAGATCCATGCAACCTGTACGTAACCCTACCGCCGCGTGCGGCCCGACACCGAGAGGACCGCTGGAACATGCTCCAGTCCATGCTTCATTTCGCCGCCACGATTCCTGAGAACGAGGCGATTGCTCGTAAGGCCGGTAAGGCGATCGCGCTGGGTGTGGGTGCTGGTCTGGGGACGATCGGCCCGGGTATCGGGGTGGGTTTCATCTTCGGGAAGGTGATCGAGTCGGTGACTCGTCAGCCGGAGATGCGTGATGAGATCACGTCGATTCAGTGGCTCGGGTTCGCGTTGACGGAGGCGATCGTGTTCTACGCCTTCATC
>JADGPN010000265.1 GCA_017882465.1 Solirubrobacteraceae bacterium | reverse complement strand
CGTCTCGGTTCGCGGCGTAGTTGACGGCCTGGCGCAGCCGCTCGTCGCTGAACAACGGCCGTCGCGTGTTCAGGGTGAAGAACCAGAGCACTGGCACCCGGTTGACGAAGTACTGCTGGTTGCCTTTCGCCGCCGCGGGGTTGCCGGCGCCGTAGCGTGGGGCGAGGCTCGCGGCGTCGAAAGAAGAGTTTGCGTAGTCGGCTGTGCCAGCCTCGATGTGAGCGACGACCTGCTTGGGGGACACATTTACCGCGAGGTCGATCTGCGCGAACGAGTGCGGACGGCGGTCTCGGTAGTTAGGGTTGCGCTTCAGGACGACCCCTTGGCCGGGCGCGTAGGACGCGATGTAGTAGGGGCCCGCCATAGGAATCGTGGGCAGCCCCTTCGGTTCGATCGGCGTGTTGTCCGGCACGGCACACATGACGTTCTCAGCCATTCGCGCGGGCAGGTCGGGCGCAGGCGCGACGAGACGGATCGTCAGCTTGTCTCCGCGCGCCGTGACACCGGTGATGTGGGACGCCCTACCGGCGATGTAGGCGCGAGCGCCCACGATGTCGGTGAATTGATAGTCAGACGGGCTTTTCATCCGCGGGCTGAGGGTTCGCTCGATCGTGTAGTTGAACGTCTGCGCGGTGACCGGCTGGTTCGACGGCGGCGAGAAGCGAAAGCCCTTGCGGATCGTGAACGTGTAGGTCTGGCCGTCGGCCGACCGTGCCGGCAGCGACTTCGCCACCTCCGCCGTGAGCTCGGATCCCACCGGATCGGGTTTGTCGGGGTAGCTGACGAGCTTCGCGCAAGTCGCGTCCAGGAGCTGCCACGACAGGCTGAAGTATGCGAGCGCCGGATCCATAGAGTCGACGTCGGCCGGAGAGTCGATCCGCAGCACGCCGCCGTGCGCGACTTCGGCGGGCTTGATGATCGGCGCGTCGATCGTCACCCACACGCGGCCGTCAGCGACCGCGACCGCCTGCGGGCTACCACCGACGTTGATCGTCGCGACGACCTTGCCAGTGATCGGATCGATTCGTGTCACGTTGCCGTCGCCGCCGTTGGCGACCCATACCGAGCCTTCGCCGACGGCGACGCCGCCCGGCGAACTTCCGACCGGGATCGTGGTGGTTACCGAGTTCGTGGTCGGGGAGATCCGCACGAGCGCGTCGTCGAGCGAGTCGGCGACCCAGACGCCGCCGGCGCCGACCGCGATCCCGCTTGGTGCGAGGCCAACCGCGATTGGCGTGAGGGCCCCTGTGGGGTCGATGCGCGTGACGTTGTCGGCGCCGTTGTCGGTCACCCACACAGCCCCTGCGCCGATCGCGATCGCCGCCGGCTCCGTATTCGGATCGAGCTGCTGGGCGACTCGCCCGGTCACTGGGTCAAGGCGCGCAAGCAAGCCCGCGGATGGTGCGACCCAGAGCTCGTCACCCTGCGACGCGACGAAACCTGGCCCCCCGGGGCTGATGTTGCCCAGGCGCTCGGTACGCCCGACCGTGTCGTACTGCGCGTCGATCGAGTTGACGGATACGATGCTCGCCTGCGGACTGGCCAGCGCGATGCTCGCTTGCGGAGCCGCCTGCGCGACCCAGATCGCTTGAGCGGTCGCGGCCAGACCCGTCGGCGGGCCCGCCAGCGAAAAGGTGCGGAGCGTTCGCAGCGATCGAGGGTCGACGCGCGAAACCGTCTGATCGTCGACGTTCGCGACCCACAGCGACCCCAAGCCGAATGTGATCGCGCCGGGCGAGCTTCCGACCGGAACCGCCCCGGTGACGCTATTGGTGCGAGGGTCGATCGCCGCTACCGAGTTCGGCGCCACATGCACCGAACTGGCGCCCGAGCCCGCCAGCCGCACCGCGGCCAGCGCGATCACCGCAGCCAGGACCGCGCCACCGGCGGCGATCAGCAACCCCCCTCGACGTCGCCGGGAAGCGGCGACCCCGGACCGCCGGGAGGGTGGATCCAATGCTGGGTCTTGCGCCAGGATCGCGCGCTCGAGCTCCTGAAGCGCGCGGCCGGGCTCGAGCCCGAGCTCCTGACCCAGCGACCGCCGCGCCTTTCGATAGCTCGCAAGGGCGTCGCCTTGGCGCCCTGAGCGGTACAAGGAGAGCATCAGCTGGCCCTGGAAGCGCTCCCTTGCCGGGTGCTCGCGCACGAGCGACTCGAGCTCTGAAACGAGCGCCGTGTGCTCGCCGGTCGCGAGGTCGGCGTCGATCCTGTCCTCGATCGCCGCCAGACGTGCATCCTCCAGCCGCGCGATCTCGCTGTGCGCGAACGGCTCATACGAGAAATCGGCAAGCGCCGGGCCGCGCCACAAACCGAGCGCGTCGCGAAGCGTCCCGGCGGCACTATGCGGATCGCCGGACTCCAGTGCCCCACGACCCTCGGCGGCCAGCTCGTCGAAGCGCTCGAGGTCGACCTGGCCGGGTGTCGTTTGAAGCAGGTACCCGGGCGTCTGCGTGACTATCAGACCATCGCCGAGCGCCTTACGAAGATTCGACACGTGCACCTGGACGGTCTTCGCGGCGGTGGCCGAGGCATGCTCCCCCCACAGCGCGTCGATCAGGCGATCGGTCGAGACGACCTCGCCGCGGTGCAGCAACAGCACGGCCAGCAGCGCCCTCACCTTCGGACCGCCAAGCACCACCGATCGACCATCCTCGACGACCTCTAGAGGCCCGAGGACCCGGAACTCAGCCACGCTCTGTCACGCCCAGCATCAGACCGTACCAGCCTGGCAGAGCCCTAACCCCCCGTGCCGACGGCACTTTTGCCGGACTCTTACCGCTTCAAAGCGGTCCTTCACCGCCCTGGGCGACGGTTTCGGGCGCCCCGATCGCACGGGGCGATCGGCCGGCCAGCAGCCCGCACCACGTGCTCCCCAACCAGCACCTCAAGACGATGATCGCGATCAGCGCGATCAGCGCGATCAGCGCGATCGCCGCGCCACCCGCCAACGCCAATCCGCGACGCGCCGACCCACTGTACGCGGGCTGCGGCTACAGCATCGCCGGCCCTTCGGCAAGCGATTCTTCCGTCAACGCCGCGCCGACGTTCGTATGCGTCGAGTCGAAGAGCGGTTTCGACTGGGGCGACGCAGGGATCGGCGCCGCCGGCGTCCTCGCACTCGCGCTCGTCGCGTTCGGCCTCATCCTCGTCGTTCGCTCGAGCCGGTCCGCTCCGACGGGACGGGGCTCTACGAGCTCGCGCGCCGCGGGGATGCCGCGGGGATGTTAGTGGTCACGATGCCGACGGATTCGCGGCAGCCGTGGATCTTCGCCTCAGCGCCGCGTCCGAGTTACGCGACGCGGAGGGCGTGGCACTCGCGCTCGTCGGCCGCATGTTCGCAGCTACGACCGGCGGCGACGGCTACACACCGTCCTATCAGAGGTCGCCCGCAAGCCGACCTCGCCGCCGCTCCCTGAAGGCACGAACCAACGCGCAGTGCAACCAACGTCACCACCCTCGCGACCGTCTGCACCGCCGCGGTCCAGGCGCCCGCGCAGGCCCATCCGCGCCCCCCACCGACAGCCAATCGCCAACGGCCGCAAGCAGAAGGCACCACGCAGGGCGCCAACCGCGCCAGCAGCCCCCTACGTATAAACACACAGGAGCACTGACATGCACGATCTCCCCCCAACGATCCAACACCCCCGACGTACGCTGCTGAAGCTCGTCGCCCTCGCTATCACGAGTCTTGCCCTCGCCGTGCCGGCCATGGCGGCGGCCTCGCCGCCGCCGCGACTGCTCGGGCACCTCGAAGGACAGATCTGGAGCACGATCCTCGCCGTGCCGGCCCATCAGTCCCCGCCCCCAGATCCCTGCCTCAAGCTGGGCGACGGCGTCGTCGCGCCATACGGCATCGACATCACCTGCGTCGTGAAGCCCGGGACCAGGATCTACGTCTTCGGGGTCGAAGCCGAGTGCGACAACGCCGAGCCACCCCCGTTCTACGGCGCCACGTATTCCGATCAGGTGGCCTGCGCACGAGCAGACCTCTCCGGTATCACGGCGAGGTCCGCCGTCGACGACAGGGCGATCCCCACCGTCGATGCGACCTCGCCGCCAGAAAGCATCACGCTGCCGGAGAACAACATCGACCAGGTCCCTGCGGGCCCCATCACCTTTGCAGTCCACGGGTTGGCCGCCCTGTCGGACCCGCTACCGCCCGGCACCCACACCTTCAAGTCGCACTTCGAATTCCCCCAGCCGAGCGGACCCCCGCAACAGGGCGACGAGAGCTTCCACGTACAGGTCGTGCCGGCATCCCACGGGAGTCGGCGGTGACGCACGGGCAGTTGAGGCGCGAGCTGACGGGGCACCAGAGGCGGGCGGGGCTGGACGGACTCCAGCCCCGCCCGCGCTCCAACCCGCGCAGCGAGGACCTGGACCCCCAGCGTGTGCGCCAGCCTCGTCGGGGCCAGGCGGATCCGCCGAAGCAGCGAGCGGCCCGCACGTCGCTCCAGATCTCCGCCCGTGACTCCCGCAGCTCGGGGCCTGTGTGCAAAGGACCTCGTCGACATTGACACAGGACTCCCGCTCGCGCCGCTCACATGCCCGATCCCCGCCAAACCACCGCGCCCGGGCCGAGCCAGCTCAGAGAGCATCTGCTGCGGGTCCTCGACCAGCCCACTCCCCAACAACCCATCAATCTTCGCTTGTAGCTCCGCCGATGGCAGTACGGTGCGTCTCACGGCGTAGGCCTCCTTCATCGTCTGCCAGGACTCGACGGAACCCACGCCCGTTGCTCTGACAGCATCCGCCGAGTGTTTACACCACTCTTGGGACGAGCCCACCGCCCACCTCGTGCCCACTGGGGACGAGTAGCGACAGCGCCGCGTTCACATCGACAGACTCCTCCCTCCGTGACCGAGCAGTCGTGTCGCCGGTCGCTGCTGCTGTGCTCCTCCTCGACCGAAGCAGCCACCATGATCGATGCCGCCCCGCCCCCTCCGCTGCTGCTCCCGGACAAGACCAGTAGTCACCGCCTTGCCCGCGTGGCCCCGCGCGTGCGGACGACTCCTGCGTCGCCGATGCGATCACGCGATGCGCGCCGGCGGGAGGACGAAAGGAATCGTCCGGCGCCGAGGCTGCGGGCGCCTGCTTGTGGGCGGAAGCAAGCGCAGGACCTGACCGGCGCAGCGCTGGCCGGTATCCGCGAAGCGAGCGTGCGGACGGTGGCTACCGGTGACGTGAATGCGAGCGTCCCGGTATCCGCGCAATGAGGAAAGGCGTTGCTGTCGGCGCGGTGCGCATCCCGTGAGCGAAGCAGGAGCGCGATGCGGTGCGCGGAACGCGCGCCTCTCCTCGGGTGCGAGCGTGTTGTCGACAAGCGGCGCGACTTCCGCTTCCAGATTGCGATCCGGAAGCGGCGGTCGCCGACGGATGGAGCGGCCCGCGCCCCGGCGACTGTCGCTCGCTTCCGGGAGGGAACAGTGTCGCTCGCGGCGGTCTCGCAGGGGGCTGGAGTTGGTCCATGCCGACTCTGTTGCGTCAGATGCCGCGTATTGGTCGAACGACGCGCAAGCCTCGGGGTCCTCTCCGCTCGAGACTTCTGCATTGTCAATGCGAGCGTCCCACGACGGCATGATGGGCTCGAGCTCGGGGAACCGCGGACGGCTTGACCGCGTCGAGAACGTCGGTCCCGGCCGCGCACGTACCGCCGCGGATGGTCAGCTTGGGTTCAGCAGCAGCGCATGCCTTTGGCCGTTGGTGGTGTAGGCGTTGGCGACGATCTGCCCGGAGTGGTTGATCGAGGTCGCGTCGGTCAGCTCGAACCCGGACCCGGCGGGGATCAGGCTATTGAGGTCCTGGAAATGTCCACCGGTGTAGATGAACGCGTGGTCGAAGGGCGATCCGGTGGTGTCGACGCCGTAGGTTTGGC
>JADGPN010000264.1 GCA_017882465.1 Solirubrobacteraceae bacterium | reverse complement strand
GCGGTCGCGCTGCTCGGCGAGCGCGCGCCGGCGGCTGTGGTGCGGGCGCTGGGCAGCGAGTTCGGGCTTTCCGAGCGTCAGGCTCGCCGGTATGTGCGGGCGGCGGAGCGCTGCCCGGATGGTGTGGTGGTGCCGGAGCGCACGGAGGTGTTCACGGTCCGGCTGCCGGGGTCGCTGATCGCCGCGGTCCGCGCTGCCGCGGCGGCGCCCGGTGGCGGCAATTTGAGCGAGACGACCGAGCACGCGCTGCGCGTCGGGCTGGAGCGCTGGGACGGGCGGGGCGAGAGGAGCGGGCGGGGTGGCGCGCCGCGTTGACGTCGAGTTCGCCCGCGACCGGCTGGCGGCGGCTCGCGTCGCGCAGGCGTACGTGGTGTTGGCGCCGGAGCGGGCGCGTCGTGCTGGTGTTGATGAGCGACCTGGACGGGAGTTGAGCGATGAGCAGCAACGAGAGCAGCAGCGGCAGCAGGCGGTCGACGCGGGTGGCGGCGATCTACGCGCGGGTGTCCTCCGAGCGCCAGCGTCAGGCCGAGACGATTCAGAGTCAGCTCGCCGCGCTGCGTGACCTTGCTGGCAGGCGTGAGCTGCTGGTGAGCGACGACCTCGTTTTTGAGGATGACGGGTTCTCTGGCGCGACGTTGATCCGCCCGGCGCTTGAGCGGCTGCGCGATCGTGCGGCGGAGGGAGCGTTCGAGGTGCTGTTGTGCCATGCGCCCGATCGCCTCGCGCGTCGCTACGCCTACCAGGTGCTGTTGCTGGAGGAGTTCGCGCGCGCGGGTGTGGAGGTGATCTTCGCGAAGGAGCCGGAGCGCTCCGGCTCGCCGGAGGACGAGTTGCTGCGCCAGTTTCAGGGGATGATCAGCGAGTACGAGCGCGCGCAGATCGCCGAGCGCACCAGGCGCGGGACGCTGCATCGCGCGCGCTCCGGCGCGGTCGCGGTGCTCACCCGCGCGCCGTACGGCTACCGGTACATCCGCAAGTCAGAGCACGCCGACGCGTTCTTGGAGATCGACGAGTGCCAGGCGCAGATCGTGCGCGAGATCTTCGACCGCTACGCGCGCGGGAGCGAGTCCGTCGGCGTGATCGCGCGCGCGTTGACCAAGCGTGGCGTACCGACCAGGACCAGCGCGGCGGGGTGGAGCCAGTCGACGATCTGGGGGATGCTGCGCAACCCGGCGTACGCCGGGCAGGCCGCGTACGGCAAGACGCGCAGGACCGCCGAGCAGCGCGCGCGCCTAACGCGCACCACCCGTCAGCGCGGTGAGCGTCATGGCGGACCGGCGTGTGAGCGGGTGGGATCTGAGCAGTGGATTCACATTCCGGTGCCGGCGCTGATCGACGAGCAGACCTTCGCTCTCGTCGCCGAGCGCCTCGGGCAGGGCAACCGCCTGTCGCCGCGCAACACCCGCCAGCCGTCGCTGTTGCAGGGGATCCTCGTGTGCGCGGGCTGCGGCTATGCCTACTACCGCAGCCAGACCACGACTCGCCAGGGCCGCGTCTACCACTACTACCGCTGCTCGGGGACCGACGGCTCGCGTCGCCTGCACGGGCAGGTGTGCGGCAATCGGCCGGCACGCCTGGAGGAGCTGGACGAGCTCGTCTGGTCAGAGGTGCTGCGCCTGCTCGAAGATCCCGCGCTGATCCAGGCAGAGATCCAGCGCCGGCTCCAGAGCCTGCGCGTGGAGCACCCCGCCGGCCACCGCCGCGAGGGACTGGAGCGCGACCTGGTGCGCGCGCGCCGTGCCGTTGAGCGCCTGATCGAGGCATACCAGGAAGAGCTGATCTCACTCGATGAGCTGCGCGACCGCTCCCCCGTGCTGCGCAAGCGCGAAGCGACCCTGCAGGCCGAGCTCGACGCGCTCGACGCCGAGCTGCACGACGCCGAAACCTACCTCAAGCTCACCGAGACGCTCGAGAGCTTCCGGGCGCGCCTCGGCGCCAACGCCCAGCAGCTCACGATCGAACAGCGCCAACAGATCATCCGGCTGCTCGTCCGCGACGTGCTCGTCGGCGAGGACCAGATCACGATCCGCCACTCGATCCCCGCCCCGCAAGGCCACCAGCCGTCGAGTTCTTCACTGCGTTCAGGTGGTCAACGCGCGTCATGTCAAGCAGGTCCCTGGGCGCAAGACCGACGTCTCGGATGCCGAGTGGCTGTGCCGACTGGCCGAGGCCGGCTTGTTGCGTTCCAGCTTCGTTCCGCCCAAGCCGATCCGTGAGCTGCGCCAGCTCACTCGTTATCGCAAGGCGCAAATCTCCGAGCGCCAGCGTGAGGCCAACCGCTTGCACAAGGCGCTGGAGGACAGCGGGATCAAGCTGGACTGCGTCGCTACCGACATCCTCGGCAAGTCCGGACGCGCGATGCTCGACGCGCTGTGCTCGGGCACGACTGACCCGGCGGTGCTCGCGGAGATGGCGAAGGGTCGGATGCGCACCAAGCTCCCGGAGCTGCGCGAGGCGCTGGAAGGCCGCTTCAACGAGCTTCACGCGCTCTTGATCGGCTCGATCCTCGCTCACCTGGACTTCCTCGACGGCCAGATCGAGGCGCTCTCCCAAGCGATCGAGGTAAAGCTCGCCCCTTTTGCGTCGGCGGTTGAGCTGCTGCGCACGGTTCCCGGCATCGAGCAGCGCACGGCCGAGAACGTGATCGCTGAGATCGGCGTCGACATGGGTCAGTTTCCCTCAGACGCTCACTTGGCGTCCTGGGCCGGGCAGTGCCCCGGCAACCACGAGTCCGCGGGCAAGCGCAAGTCGGGCAAGACCCGCAAGGGCTCGAAGTGGCTCAACGAGGCGCTCAAGGAAGCCGGGATGGGAGCGATCCGCACCAACGGCAGCTACCTACAGGCGCTCTACCGCCGCAAGAAGTCCCAGCTCGGCCACGCCCGCGCGCTGGGCGCAGTGAAGCACTCGATCCTCTGCTCGATCTGGCACATGCTCTCAACCGGCGAGCTCTACAACGACCTCGGCGCCGACTACCACGCCCGCCGCAATCCCGAACGACAGACCAAACGCCTGGTCAGCCAGCTCGAAGCGCTTGGGCACCACGTCACGTTGCAGGCGGTGCAGGTGGCAGCCTGAGCGTTACTTTCCCCCAACACACCGGAACCCTGGCAAGCTTGTGTTGACGCTATTTTCCCCTCAGTTTCCCTGGCCTGGCGGCCACCCGCGGCGGGTGAAAATGATGGATAATCCGGGGGTCGTTCGCCGAACGCCGCGCTCTCTGTGGTGCCTGTGAGCCCGCGTCTCAGTTTGGCGTGGGAGCCCCGCCCGGATCCCGGGACTGTTGCCGTGAGCACGATACCCAGACTCGTCTGTTTTCGGGGCCCCTGGTGGACGACGGTTGCTGTTGTTCAGGATATGGAGGTTGTTGATGGATGTGATCGTGCAGCGCCCGGCGGCGCTCGATGTGCACAAAGAGCAGGTGACCGCGTGCGTGCGCTTCCCAGCGGCGGATGGTGGTCGGGCGCAGGACGTGCGCGAGTTCAAGACGACCGTCGCTGGGCTGTTGGTGCTGCACGACTGGTTGAAGGCGCACGGGGTCACGCAGGTCGCTATGGAGGCCACCGGCGTGTATTGGAAACCGGTTTGGGCGGTGCTCGAGGACAGCTTTGACTGCCTGTTGGTCAACGCCCGTCACGTCAAGCAAGTCCCCGGTCGCAAGACCGACGTCAAGGATGCCGAGTGGCTGTGCCAGCTGCTTGAGGCGGGGCTGCTGCGGCGCAGCTTCGTGCCGCCCAAGCCGATCCGGGCGCTGCGCAACTTCACCCGCTATCGCAAGGCGCAGGTCAAGGAGCGCCAGCGCGAGGCCAACCGGCTGCACAAGGCGCTTGAGGACACGGGGATCAAGCTCGACTGCGTCGCGACGGACATCCTCGGTGTCTCGGGGCGCGCGATGCTCGACGCGCTGTGTAAGGGCACGACTGACCCCGAGGTGCTGGCCGAGCTGGCGAAGGGTCGGATGCGCGCGAAGCTCCCGGCGCTGCGCGAGGCACTCGAGGGTCGCTTTGACGCCCAGCACGCGCTGCTGATCGGCGCGATCCTCGCGCACCTGGACTTCCTCGATGAGCAGATCGAACGGCTCTCGGACGCGATCGAGGAACAGCTGCGCCCTTTTCAGCCAGCGGTTGACCTGTTGCGCACGCTCGGCGGGATCGAGACCCGGACCGCGCAGAACATCCTCGCCGAGATCGGCACCGACATGTCGGTGTTCCCGACCGCCGGCCACTGCGCCTCATGGGCGGGGCAGTGCTCGGGCAACGACCAATCGGCCGGCAAGCGCCGCTCCGGCCGCAGCCGCAAGGGCTCCAAATGGCTCAACGACGCGCTCAAGGACGCCGCGATGGGCGCGATCAGAACCAACGACAGCTACCTCCAAGCCCAGTACCGCCGGCTCAAACCCCGGATCGGGCACGGCCGCGCGCTCGGCGCGGTCAAACACTCGATCCTGTGCGCGATCTGGCACATGCTCTCAACCGGCGAGCTCTACAGCGACCTCGGCGGCGACTACTTCCGCAAACGCGACCCCGAACGCCAAACCAAGCGGCTGATCGCCCAGCTCGAGCGCCTCGGCCACAACGTCACCCTCCAAGCCCTACCGCAGGCGGCCTAACGGCATGACGTAATCCTCCAACCACATACGCAGGCCAGGGCCGACAAAACCCAGCGGTGGTCGCAGCCCGAGGTCTATTTTCCACCCAGGATCGGTGAAGTTGCGCTGTGCTGTGGGCTTGGGCGCGAACGGGTCGCGCCCATCACGCGGCGCTCGCGGCTGCTTGCCCTGCTCCTCAAGCTCGGCGCGCCGCGCCGTCTCGGCCTCGCGCGCCTCGGCCTCGAGCGCCGCCTTGGCCTCCCGGATCTTCGCCAAACGCTGCTCGCGACGCTGAAGCTCCTCGGCCTCGAGCGCGTCCTTCGCCTCCCGGATCTTCGCCAGGCGCTGCTCGCGACGCTGAAGCTCCTCGGGCAGCTCGTCGCCGCGGCGATCGGGACCGAAGCGCTCATCCTCCTGCGCATCGAGCTGCTCGGCCTCAGACAACAGCGCCGCGACGTTCGCTTGGATCTCAGCGATCTCGGCCTCAAGCTGGGTCTCCTTGGTGACCATCCGCTCATAGCTCATCGCCTTATGCCGCGAAGCGTTCGCACG
Organism: Solirubrobacteraceae bacterium; assembly: GCA_017882465.1. Lineage (GTDB taxonomy): Bacteria > Actinomycetota > Thermoleophilia > Solirubrobacterales > Solirubrobacteraceae > Palsa-465. Next base: position 746 of record JADGPN010000264.1, on the reverse strand, counting down.
CAGCTTCGTCCCATCCAACGCCAAGCTCCCCAGCCCGACCAGCTTCGCCTGCTTACACAACCGCAGCGCCTGCACGAACAACTCCCCCAGCGCCTCCAGATGCCGCTTGCGAAACCGCGCGATCGAGCGGTAATCAGGGTGCTGGTCGGCGCACAACATCCGCACCGCCACATCCCTGAACGTCGCGCGCTCCAGCTTGCGCGAGGACATCACCGCGTTCGCGTACCCGTAGATCAGCAGCTTGACCATCAACCTCGGGTCATACGGCGGAAAGCCACGCTCCTCCTCATAGGAGTCATAGATCGCCTGAAGGTCAAGCGTGCCGGACTCCACCAAGTCAGACACGAAATGCGCCAGATCACCCTCCGGAATCCACTCCTGCAACACCGGCGCCATCAACAACACCTGGTCAGGGTCATACCGACGAAACGTCTTCTCCTCACCCACCGCCCGGCGGTCAGCCACCACCGACTCGTCCGCCTCCACCTCCACCAGCCGCTCCTGCTCCACCGCCGTCGCCATCCGATCCTCCTGGTCGCGTGCACCAGGAATCGTCTTAAACGGCTCGGACGTTCCCGCCGATTGGTTGACTACTCAACCGCCCGGCACAAAGCGGTTACTGACCCACGCTCCTAGCCGTTCGCACGGCAGTCGCGGATCCCGTGCTGTGGGGACCTCCCGTGACGCGCGCCCACAGGGTCGCTCCAGAGCAAACGAGGTCCGCGCCGAGCTCCGTCGTTGACGGA
>JADGPN010000263.1 GCA_017882465.1 Solirubrobacteraceae bacterium | reverse complement strand
ACCTCGATCTCGGGATCGGACTCGAGGATCATCCGAAAGCCGGCGCGAACCATCGCCTGGTCATCGGCCAGCAGCACACGGATGCTCACAGCGCACCGTCCGAGGTGGGCAGCTTGACGCGCACGGCGAACCCGCCGCCGGATGCCGGCCCCGCCGTCAGTTGGCCGCCGTGCAGGGCGGCACGCTCGCGCATGCCGATCAACCCCAGGCCGCCCGGGCTCGTCCCCGACAGCACCGTCGCCCCGCGGCCGTCATCGATGATCTCGACCTCGAGCTCGTCGGGCCAGTACCGCACGCGCACGTCGGCGCGCGACGCCGCCGCGTGCTTGAGGGTGTTAGTCAGCGCTTCCTGCACGATGCGGTACGCCGACACGCCGATCATCGGCGGCAACGAGCGTTCCTCCCCTTCGACGCTGACCGCGACAGCGAGCTCGGACTCACTCATGCTCGCCGCCAGCCGCGGAAGCTGGCTCAGGCCAGGGCGCGGAGCCAGATCGTCCTCGTCGCCGGCCTGCCGCAGGAATCCGAGCAGGCGGTGCAACTCCCCCACCGCCTGTCGGCTCGAGACCTCGATCGCGGTCAACGACTCCTTCGCCTTGACACGGTCACGGTCGATCACGACGCGGGCAGCGCCGGCCTGGACGCCCATCATGCTCACGTGGTGGGCGACGACGTCATGCAGCTCCCGCGCGATCCGCACGCGCTCCTCGAACACGGCGTGCTCGGCCTGTGTCGCACGTGACTCCGCCACCTCGGCCTGCTCGGCCCGCGCGCGGACAGCAAGGCCTGCAACCCAGGCGACGGCGAAGTCGACGGGAATGAAGACGAGCTCGGCGACCGAGTGCCCGGGGATGAGGTAGACGATGGTCGCCGCAGCGCCGACCACGATCGCCAGTCCGAGGCCGGCCCGCCGGACGTCCCGAAGGTTCCCGAGCAGGAATGCGGCCGCCAGCTGCATCGGGAAGAGGGACTCGGGGTACGGAATCAGCAGCGGGTCGACGAACGAGATTCCCGCGGCCAAAAGGAAGAACGCCGCCGGTCCGGCAAACGGAAACCATCGCCGCGCGAACACGGGTAGCACCAGGATCGCGAGCGCGGGAAGGCAGAACCACAGCGTCGTTGTCGGAGCTCCGGACGAGCCGCGTCCGAGCACCACGTCAAGCATCGCCACGATCGCCAGCAGCGCGATCAGCAGGTCGAACCAGTACATGCGGGCGAGATGTTCGACTCCGCTCACGCATCGAACGTACCCCACCAGCTCGCGGACCACCTCCCACAAGGTCAGACCCGGGATCCCTCTCAAGTACTACCCACCTCCGAACCGGCAGCCTGGCGACGACGCCGCGCCGGCGACACCTCGCCCTAACGGCGCCCACACGCTCGCGGACGACGCCCACACTGCGCACCACTGGCGCGCGCACGACGCTGCCGCCACCCGCGGCCGGACGAGGCGCCGGAACCGCTACCGGTCGGTCCCTCGCGCTCGCTGCCAAGACAGCCGCATCGCCGCCGCAGCGCAGCTCATCAAGAACGACCGCTTCCGATCCGCCAACTGCCAAAGGAGGCCTGGAGCCCGGATGCCCGTGCCGACGTCAAACCAGGGCGCGGAATCCAAGCGCTGGTTGGTACCGCTCCTCGCCACCTGCGAGGCTCGCCGCGTCGTCGGGCGTCGGATCCCATCGCTGATCGGGCTGACGTCCCTGCTTTTCCGCGTCCGCGGGTACGCGCAACCGGTCGGCGCGGGACCGATCCGCCGCCCCGCCTTGATTCCGCGAGAGGTGTGCTGACCGCGAACACACGCGCCCTCCTTATCGCCACAAGCGCAACCGGCTAGCGCCGTTGCGCACCGGTGTCTAGCCGAGAATCAGCGGCAACGGCGGCTCGGAGACCCCTCCGTGCGGGCGCGCCCGCCAGCGCCGAACTGCGCTCGCCCTACGGGCTCGCTCCGTTCGACGCCGGCGGCAACCTCAGCGCCGCGGGGTCAGCAAGGAGTCGCGGTCAACCGGGGGAATTCATACCGATACAGCACGCTTCGAATACTGCTCTTCGCCAGTTAATTCAGTTAAGGCCGCGCCTCCCAGGACGCGTGGGGCGTCCGTCACGTGACCGTGACATCCGCTCCCAACCCCGGCACCGGCAGCCTCCTCGGCGAGATCACCCCCACCGCAGCCCCTACCCAGCCCGCGACCGCAGGCAGCGGAAGCGCAGGGTGCTCGGCGGCAGGGGGGCCGCTGCCACTCACCCCGGGCCAGATCGCGAAGATCCTGCCAAGCGGGCTCGCGGCCGCGCCGCAAGACGCGCCGCGTGCGGTCAAGCTCGCGATCGCCGCCGGTAACCAGCTCGTGGACAAGCCCTACATCTGGGGGGGCGGCCACGGCCAGCCACTCACCCAGCTCGCCGCCGGCTACGACTGCTCGGGCTCGACCAGCTTCGTCCTGGGTCATCACGGCAGCCGTGGCCAGGCGGCGGTATCGCTCAACGACAGAATCGACGCGCTCGAGCGCCACCTGCACACCCTGTACGCGCAGCGCGCCGGAACGATGGAGCCCGGCGAGGACTGGGGATGGTGCGCCAGCTGCGGGCGCAACGCCGTCTTTCCCGCTGAGGGCGAGGACACCTGCCGCGCCTGTCTCGCCGAGCTCTCCGCCGACCGCGCCGGGAGGCAGCCATGACGGCCGCCGCCATTCCGGCGGGCCGGGGTCTCGACGCCCCGGATGATTGCCGCCGCTGCGCGCCGGCGCAGGGGGCCGATCGAGCCCCCGACCCGCAAGGAGCACCGATGCCCCAGCAGACGACACAGCTAAGCAACCGCGCCGCCCTGGCCCTGAACATCCCTATCGACGACGCGCGCAAGCAGCAGCTCGACGCGTTATGGGCGATGAGTTCAACAGAACGAGTCGCGGCTATGTGGCGCGGCGATCTGACGCTCTACCAGCTGTCTCGGTGGAGCTCCCGTGCGCAGGACGAGGTGCCCCTGCTCGCCGGCGAGTTCGCGTGGATCGTGATGCGGACGCCCGAATGGGCCGAGGCGGCCGACGACCTCTCCGACAACGTCATCTACCTCACCGAAAGGCAGGACGATCGTGCAGCCGCATGACGATCAATCGATCCAGGCGATCCTGACCCGCCTGCGTAGCCGCGACCAGCAGTTCCTGGTCTGGATCGACGGCCTCTGCGACAACGATCCCACCTTCGCCCAAGCATCCGTGCTCCAAGACGACGACTGGGGTGAATGGCAAGCCGCCGTCTACCTGCTCACCGGCTGTCACGCAGCATGGACGGCGCTCGGCCCCGAGATCCTCGCGAGCGGCTCGATCGGGCCCGTGGTCCACGAGCTTGACCACGGGCACCGCGGATGGTCATCGAGCGAACTCCTGCTGCTCTGCTGGGCCGCGCATTTCTGGGACGTCGGTCTCTCCGAGGTCAGCTTCCCCTACTCCTTTGACGAGTTCAACTTCTGTCGCTGGGTTGGGCCTGCCACCTCTACAAGCACATCCCGCCCGCCCACGAGGACACCAGCGAGGCGGCGCGATGACCCAGACACTCGCCTGCGCCGACATCCGCGGCTACTACGCCGCGCTCGGCATCCAGATCCCCGGCTGGGCGCGGACCGAAGCGTCCATCAGATGCTTCGCGGGCGCCGACGCCCACCAACGCGGCGACCGCGACCCATCCTGCTCTGTCAACCTCGAGCACGGCGCTTGGCACTGTCACGCCTGCGGCGCCAGCGGCGGCGCCTTCGACGCCGCCACCAAACGCGGCTATTCCGACCGCGAGGCGATCGACCTGATGGTCGCCTACGGCCTGACCGAATACCGCACCTACCGCTCGACCACGATCCCGATGAGACGCGCCTCCACACCCGCTCGCCAGGCGTCGGCCAAACCAACCCGTCTGAGCGCATCGATCACCGAGGACGCGATCGCCACATGGCGCGACGCGCTCACGAGGCGACCGGAGCTGATCGCGCGGCTCACCCGCGACCGCGGCTGGCTCTACAGCACCATGCTGGAGCTCGGCCTTGGCTTCGATCGCGGACGGATCACAATCCCCGTCCGCGACGACCAACGTCAGCTCATCGGCATGCTTCGTTACAAGCCCTGGCCGAACCCCGGCGAGCCCAAGATGCTCGCCACCGCCGGCTCGCGTCGAGCGTTGCTCCCGCACCCCGCCGCCGAACCCTCCACACGAGTCCTGCTCGTCGAAGGCGAACCAGACATGATCGCGGCACGTTCACACGGCCTGTGCGCCATCGCCACACCTGGCGCCGACAGCTGGCGCACCAGTTGGGCAAAACTCCTTTCCGACCGCCAAGTCACGATCATCATGGACTGCGACGAGCAAGGACGGATGGCTGCGGCAACGATCGCCAACGACCTGGCGCGCGTCAGCGATGTGCACGTGCTCGACCTGGCTCCCGACCGCAACGACGGCTACGACCTCACTGACCGGCTACTGGAAGGCTGGGGACCGGAGGTCCGGTGGCGATGAACACGAGCCCCACACTCTTGACCGCCGAGGAGGCGGCTGGGATCGCTCGCTGCTCGGTCAAGACCGTGCGCCGCGCATACGCAACCGGCGCGCTCGTTGCGTATCGCCGACGCGGATCACGGGCGGTGCTCCTCGACCGCCGCGACGTGCTCGCCTGGGTGCAGGGCGAGATCCTGAAGCCGGTGGTGCCGACCATGGCCGAGATCGACCCGGCGCGCGCCGGCGCGCTTGCCCAACGTCTCGGTAGAGAGCAAAGCCAGGCCGTCACCGCGGCACGTCCCGGGGGCCGCGCACGTTTCGATCTTTCCGCGGCAGCGCTGCGCGAGCGCCGCGCTGCCAAGATGGAGCCGGCTTCATAGGGGCGCGTCATGCAGGAACCGTGGAAGAAATCCGGAGGGTGGCCGTATGAGGGTCCACGTGGCAAGAGCTGGCAGCTCGGCTATCGCGACCACGAGGGCCGCGTGCGTGCCAAGAGCTTCAAGACCAAATCCGACGCCGGGGTCTGGTCCAAGGGATACATCAAGGCGGACCGGCAGGGTCGCCTCCGGGAATTCCTGCTCGGGCCCGGCGCAGCGGCCCCCAAAGGAGACGGCACGCCTGTCGCGGAGCTGATTCTCGACTGGCTGGCGACCGATGCCCACCCTGATTCGCCAGGCGGGCTCGCACGCAGCACGTGGGACAGCTACCGATCAGTCGCCTCCCGCCACGTCATCGGCAACCCGGTGGAGCGCGAGTTGAAGAAGACCGGGGAGATCGTCGAGGTCGAACCCGCGATCAAGCCGCTCGGCCAGCAGGGCGGGTACGCCATCGGGCGCATACCCGCGGTCCAATTCGAGACCGCAGACGTCCTCAAGCGATGGGTACAGGCAATGCGCAAGGCGGGCGTGAGCGCCACAACAGAGGCGAGGGCATGGAAGGTGCTCTCGTCCGCTCTCTCGTGGGCTGTCGAGGACGACAACTGGCCACTCTCGACGAACGGCTGTCTGACGATGCAGCGCCGACGCGGGATGCGGCGGGCCTCCCGTCGTGCCGGGACCGGAGCGGCCCGCCAGCCTGCGTCGGGCAAACGCCGCGACGATCTCGCATCGTGGGCGCTGTCCCCCGTCGCGGTCGAGCGTATTCGGCTCGTGATGCTCGAGCGACTCGATCAGCGTTCCCCCCTGCTGGCGCTCCGCGACGCCACCGTGGTTTCTGTCCAGTACGGCCTCGGTATGCGGAACCAGGAGGTGTGGGCCCTCACGCTCGGCGATGTCGCCGGCCGGCGTGCCTCCGTCCGAGAGGTGCTGAGCTACGGAGCCCTGGACTCCGGCAAGACAGAGGGCGCCACCGGCCCGTCACGCCGACCACCGATCGACGCCCTCCTGGCTGACGACCTCGTGCCTGGAAGGCCGCCCT
>JADGPN010000061.1 GCA_017882465.1 Solirubrobacteraceae bacterium | reverse complement strand
ACGCCGCGCTCGTGCTCGGCCGCGTGCCGTCCGGGCTCGCGGTCTGCCGACATCTCGTCGCTCCGCGGCTTGTTTGCCTTCCGCGCCATGGGCACGTCAGCGCACCTCATCCTCCCGATGATGATGTAGACCTTCCGTGTCTCCCGTGTCAATTCTTAGTACCTCTCGCGATCGCCCGGGAGTCGGAGGTAAGCGAGCATACCGATACGGGCGATTGACTTCACACCGGTCCGCTCCGGTTTGGGGTCTGCGAAATCGGTGTGTGCTCACGCACCTGTTCACCTTTTCTGTTCATTAGGTTTGTCGATCCAGTGTGACTTCGTAGGTGAGGAGTCGGGTAAGCGGTACAGACATGTGGATTTCCGTTCTGGAGCGCCTCGCCGTCCCCGTTTGGACGCTTCGGCGCCTTCCCGTCGGTGGATAGACTGCGCGTGGTGAGGATCCGTCCCGTGATCACGCAAACGCAACCGCGGGTGGCGCTGGTGCACGACTTCCTCCTCGACCTCCGCGGCGCGGAGCGGGTCTTCTGGGACCTGTGTGAGATGTGGCCCGAGGCGCCGATCTTCACCGCCGTGTACGACGAGCAGGGCACCGAGGGCCGCTTCGCGGGACGCACCGTGCAAACCTCGTTCCTGCAGCGGCTGCGACCGTCCGCCCGGACGTTCCGCGCCTTCTTCCCCTTCTATCCGGCGGCGATCGAGTCGTTCGACCTCACCGGGTACGACCTGGTCCTGTCGAGCTCCTCGGCCTGGGCACACGCCGTCTTCTGCGACGAGCATGCCGTCCACGTGAGCTACTGCCACAACCCGTTCCGCTACGCCTGGAACGACCGCGACCAGACGCTGCCCAGGCGCAGCCCGCTCGTTCGCTCCGTTCTGCGCGGCTCGCTGGACCGCTGGCGTGAGTGGGACCGGGTCTCAGCCCAGCGCACGGATCGGTACGTCGCCAACTCGCGCCTCACCCAGCAGCGGATCCGCGACTATTTCCAGCGCGATGCGACCATCGTCCATCCCCCGATCGACACGCGTCGGTTCTCGCCCGGGCCGGTCGGCGACTACTTCGCGGTCGTCTCCGAGCTGATGCCCCACAAGCAGATCGATGTCGCGATCGAAGCGTTCAACAAGCTGCAGCTGCCGCTGATCGTGGTCGGCGACGGCCCCAATGCTCGCAATCTGGAGCACATGGCCGGGCCCACGATCAGCTTCACCGGCCGCATCTCCGATGAGGCCGTCGCCGGGGTGATGCAGGGGGCGCGCGCGATGATCGTGACCGCGGTGGAGGAGTTCGGGATGGTCGCCGTCGAGAGCCAGGCCGCCGGGCGCCCGGTGATCGCCCGCCGAGGCGGAGGATCGCTGGAGACGGTCATCGACGGCGTCACGGGTTGCTTCTGGGCCGGTGGCCCCGGCGAGCTCGCCCAGGCCGTGCTCCGCTTCGACGACAGCCGGATCGACCCCGAGGCCTGCATCAGCAACGCCGCCCGGTTCGACAGCGAGAGCTTCCGCGAAGGCCTCCTGGCCGTGGTCGACGAGGCTCGCGCAGCCGGCGCCCGGGCCGACGGCCACCGCCGGCCCCTGGCGTCGACCCGCCTGGTGAAGCGAGCCGTCAAGAGCACGCAGAGGTAGGCCGGGCGCCCGCCCGATTCGCCGGCCCGAGTCGCGCGGCCGCGCCGCCGGAGCGCCCCGGAGCCCCCGCCCCTACCCCTTGACTTTGAGTGCGTCCCCGGGGGCCCGCTGCGCGCTGCGCCCGGGGCGGGCGGGGAGCTTGACCGGCGCGGCGTGCATCGCGCGGAGTCGGACCTCGCGCCAGGACATGCCCTCCTTGAGCAGGGCGGGCATCCCCATCAGGATCGCGGTCGTGACCTCGACCGCCTGCAGGATCACGCCGTAAGCCACGCCGGTGCCGTAGCCGACGTGCCAGCCGGTGGCCAGGACCGCCGCGCAGGCGGCCTGGAACACGCCCAGGTTGGCCGGCGTGGCGGGCAGCGCTGCGGTGATGTTGACCGCGAACAGAACCGCCGCGGCGGCGGCGATGCCAGCCTGGTGGTTGAGCCCCAGCGCGACCAGCAGCACGTAGCACGAGAGCCACTGGAGACCCCAGGCCGAGAGCTGGGCGCCCGTGGCGATCGCGCCCAGGCGCGGCCGGCGGAACACTGCGAGGCCGGCGCGCACGCGCGTGAGCGCGTGCCGGGTCTCGGCCATGGCGGTGTGCAGGCGCGCGAAACGGGAGCGGCCGGCGCTGGTGCGCAGGAGCACCGGCGCGATCAGCACCAGCAGCAGCAGGGTGACCGGCGCGATGGCGGCGAACAGGAGCGCGTTCTGGTGGCCGTTGAACAGGTTCACGGACGAGAACATGACCGCGCCGAGCACGGCCAGGGCGACGATGTTCAGCAGCGTCTGGGAGACGAGGGTCCCCAGAACCACGGGCAGGTTCTCACGCGGGCGGCCGGTCCGTCGGGCCACAACGAGCGCTCGCGACGGCTCGCCCAGACGCGCCGGCAGCGTGGAGGACATCAGCACCCCGATGAACGTTCCCTGCATCGCATCCGAGAGCCGCACCCGTGAACGCGGCAGCGCCGCGCGCAGGATCGCGTACCAGGAGAAGGCGCGCAGGATCATCGAGGCGCACATGATCCCCAGCCCCAGGAGCACGAACGCTGGGCTCGAGTTGATCAGCGCCGAGGCGATGTGGCTGATCCCGATCTTCCGCAGCGCGAGAAGGGCCAGCACGGCGCCGCCGAGCGAGACCGCGATCATCGCGGCGCGGCGGGCCAGCGCCACGGCCGGGCGCTTGGACCCGACGGGCGCGGGCTCGAGGCTGGGAAGCTTCCGCGGCGGCACATGGGGCTTGAGGTCGGCCGACCGGGCGCCGACGCGGACGGCCGCGCGCTCCAGCGCGCCCTCGGGGGCACGGGTCGCGATTGCATCCTTGTAGGCCTCCATCACCTCGGCCGCCACCCGGGGCCACGCGAACCGCTCGACGTCGGCCGCCGCGGCGCGACCCATCGCCACCAGGCGCTCGGGCTCCAGCCACAGCTCTCGCAGCGCCTCGGCCAGCGCCGTGGCGTCGCCGCGCGGCACGAGCACGCCGTCGACGCCGTTGCGCACGACGTCGCGGTAGCCCGCGATATCGGAGGCCACCACGGGTGTGCCGGCGGCGAACGCCTCGGTCAGCACCATGCCGAAGCTCTCTCCGCCCAGCGAGGGCGCGCACAGCACGTCGGCCCGGGCCAGCTCGAGCCGCTTCTCGGCCTCATCGACCTTGCCGAGCGCGCGCACGCCGAGCCCGTCCATCATCAGCGGCTCCAGCTCCGCGGGGCTCGGCCCGATCACCGTCAGCTCGGTGGGGATGTGCTCGCGCAGCGCCTCGAAGGCGCGCAGCAGCAGCGGCAGCCCCTTGCGCTCGACCGACTGCCCCACGAACACGATCCGCAGGCAATCGGCGCCGGCCTCGCGCTCACCGCCGGCGGCCCGGATCGCCGGATCCACATGGACCCCGTTGGGGATCACGCGGTAGTGGCCGCCGAACCAGCGGCGCCCGGTCCATGCGGCCGCCTCGGAGACGGCGATCCTCACGTGGAGGCGGTTGAGCACCCGGCGGGCGCCGATCACGTTGGCGAGCCCGTTCGCGACCCGGTGCTCGGAGTAGGAGTGGAAGGTGCCGACCAGCGGCAGGCGCGTCCAGTCGGCGGCCACCCAGCCGGTCAGCGGCGCCACCGGCTCATGGATGTGGACTACGTCGTAGCCGCCGGTGCGAAGCTCTTCGTGCAGCCGCGAGATGCCGTGCGGCGTGATCGACACATTGGACACCGAGCCGTTCGCCTTGAAGCCGACGGTGCGCCCCAGCGAGACCAGATAGTCCGGCGGCTCGACTTCCTGCGGGGCCGCCCCGCGATGCAGCACCGCCGAGAATCGGTCGTGTGGGTCGTACGGGGCAAGTACCCGGACGTGATGGCCATCTTCGATGAAGCGCTCGGCGAGCGCCTCGATGTGTCGGGTCACGCCGCCGGGGTACGTCCATGAATAGGGCGACACCAGCGCGATACGCACATGGTCCATGGTATCTGCTACCCCGCGCGGGTCTTTACGTTGCGGGCAACTATCATCCCATTCTTCATGCCGATGCGCCACTTCGTCAAGTACACCTTCCTCAAGGTCGATCCGGCCTGGCGGCGGCTCGACGACGACGTGCGCGCCGCGGGCAAGCGCGAGTTCATCGCCGCGTGCGAGGATTTTGCCGACGGTCATCTATTGCGCTCGTTCTCGCTCGTGGGCACAAGGGGCGACGCCGACCTGATGCTGCTCACCCAGGCCCAGAACCTGGAGCGGATCCACGAGTTCCATGTCGTGCTGGCGCAGAGCGGGCTGATGAAGTGGTGCACGGTCCCGTACTCGTTCCTGGCGATGACCAAGCCGTCCGAGTATTCGGAGGAGTCTCGGCTGGAAGTTCGACCTGGCCATGGCAAGTACCTTTTCGTGTACCCGTTCGTCAAGACGCGAAGCTGGTACGCGCTGCCCACGGACGAGCGCTGGCGGATCATGCAGGAGCACATCAAGGTCGGTCGCGAGTTCCCCAGCGTCGACCTCAACACCAGCTATTCGTTCGGCCTCGACGACCAGGAGTTCGTGGTTGCGTTCGAGACCGACGACCCCGGCGATTTCCTCGATCTCGTCCAGCGCCTGCGCACGACCGAGTCGAGCTCGTACACGCTCCGCGACACGCCCACGCTGACCTGCATCTCGTGCTCGGTGGAGCGCGCGCTGGGCGCACTCGACGGCGCCCCGCTGACGCTCGCAGAGCCCTCGCGGGTGTGAGGATCGCCGGCGCGCTCCGCGCCGAAGGGCCCTGGGCCTTAGACCGCGGAGACCTGCTCCTCGTCCGCGACGCGGAACGAGGAACCGCAACCGCAGGCGGCGATCACGTTGGGGTTCTCGACCTTGAAGCCCGCGCCCTGAAGCTCGTCGACGAAGTCGATCACCGAACCCTTCACGTAGGCGAGGCTGGGGGAGTCGACCAGGAGCCGGATGCCCTTGTCCTCGAACACGGTGTCGCCGTCACGCTGCTCATCGAAGGCGAGCGCGTACTGGAAGCCCGAGCAACCGCCGCCGCGAACGCCGACGCGAAGACCGGCGGTCGAGACCGGGGCCGTCTGACCGGCGAGGAATTCCCTCACCTTCTCTGCGCCCTTGTCTGTGAGAGTGATCATTGCTTCACTCAGTATAGCGATGGCATCTCGGTACGCTAGGGGGCAGTGTCTGCGACTCCAGAAGAGCTCAAGACTCGGATCGAGGCCGCGATACCCGGCTCCCGCGCCGAGGTCTCAGGCGACGGCCACCACTTCAACGCAGTGGTCACCGCGCCCGCTTTCAGCGGCCTGAACCGGCTCGCACAGCACCGGCTCGTCTACGACGTGTTCGGCGAGGAGGTGGGCGGCCGCATACACGCCCTGGCAATCAAGACCCACACCACGAGCGAGGAAGCATGACCGACGAGAGCACCAACCCGATGCGCGACGCAATCCAGAGCGCGATCTCCGAAAACCCGGTGATCCTGTTCATGAAGGGCACGCCCGAGGCACCGGCCTGCGGCTTCTCGGCCCGGAGCGTGGCGATGCTCCAATCGCTGGGCACGCCGTTCGCGGCCGTCGACATCCTCCCCGATCCGCGGATCCGGCAGGAGCTCTCGGCGCTGTCGAACTGGCCCACGATCCCGCAGCTGTTCGTCGACGGCGAGCTGATCGGGGGCTGCGACATCGTCACCGAGATGTACGAGTCGGGCGAGCTGCAGCAGGCCCTCGGGCTCGAGCCGGCCGCGCCGGAGGCCGCCCCCGAGGCCGCGCCCGCCGAGGCCGCGCCGCTGACGATCGAGAATCGGCTGTAGACCGAGCGGCGCCCCGGCGCCGATTTTCTGAAGGGGGCGCCTCCGGCGCCCTGGTTGCCGGCGTGGGCCGCGATCCCCGGCTGCGCGCCGGGATCGGCGGCATTACCATCGGCCCATGAGCGCAACCCGGCCCTCGGGCACCGGCGCCGTGATCGCGCTTCGCTTCGACGGATCCCGTCTGTGGGCGCTGGACCAGACGCTGCTGCCGTGGCGCGAGCAGGAGCTCGAGCTGCGCGGGGCGAGCGAGGTGGCCGCGGCGATCAAGCGCCTGGCGATCCGCGGAGCGCCGCTGATCGGAGTGGCGGCGGCGTACGGAGTGGCGCTCGAGCTCGCGGGCGACCCACAGCCCCGGGCGGCGCTCGAGCGGGCCTGCGCGGAGCTGCGCGTGGCCCGGCCCACGGCCGTCAACCTCGCCCGCGCGGTGGATCGCGTGCGCGCGGCCGCCGAGGCCGCCGGCGTGGGCGAGGAGTCCGCCGCCGCGCTGGCGCAGGCCCGCGAGATCCATTGCGAGGAGACCGCGGCGAGCGAGGCGATGGCGGCGCACGGAGCCGATCTGCTGGCCGGCGCGCGGACCCTGCTCACACACTGCAACACCGGAGCGCTGGCGGCGCCGGGACGGGGCACGGCGCTGGCGGTGGTGGCCGAGCTGGCGGACAGAGGCCGGCTCGACGGCGTGCTGGCGTGCGAGGCGAGGCCGCTGTTGCAGGGGGCGCGACTGACCGTGTTTGAGCTGGCGCGGCTGGGGATCGCCCACGAGCTGGTCGTCGACGCGGCGGCTCCGGGGCTGATCGCCGGCGGCGGCATCGATGCGGTGATCGTCGGCTGCGACCGCGTCGCCGCCAACGGCGACGTCGCCAACAAGGTCGGCAGCTATCCGCTGGCGCTGGCCGCGCGCGCGGGGGGGATCCCGTTCGTGGTCACGGGACCGACCTCGACGATCGACCTCGGCTGTGGCTCCGGAGCGGAGATCACGATCGAGGAGCGCGACGCCGACGAGGTCCGCAGCGCCGCCGGAGCGCCGCACACCCTGCCCGGCACCCGGTGCCGGAACCCGGCCTTCGACGTCACCCCGGCTGCGCTGGTGACCGCGCTGGTGACCGAGCGCGGCGTCGCGCAGCCGGTCGGCGCGGAATCGATCCTGGCCCTGCTCCGCTGATGCGGGCCGCCGTGTCGCTGGCCGGCGGGGGCGTCCGGATCGATGAGCTGCCCGATCCCGTGCCGGGCGAGGGTGAGGTCGTCTGCGACGTGGTCGCGTGCGGGGTATGCGCCTCCGACGTGACCGAGTGGTACGTGGCCAGGCGGCTCCCGGCGGTGCTCGGGCACGAGCCGACCGGCGTCGTGTGCGCGGTCGGGCCCGGGGTCAGCGGCATCCGCGAGGGAGACCCGGTCGCGATCCATCACCACGTGCCGTGCGGCGAGTGCCGGCGCTGCCGGCGCGGTCACGAGACGATGTGCGAGCGCTTCCGGGCCACGGGCCTCGATCCCGGTGGCTTCGCTCAGCGCGTGCGGATCTCGCCGGAGCTCGTACGCGAGCTGCTGCCGCTCCCCGACCGGCTCGACCCGGTGGCCGCGACCTTCGTCGAGCCGCTGGCCTGTGTGCTCCGCGCCCAGGACCGGGCCGGATTGCGGCCCGGCGACAGCCTGCTGGTCGTCGGCGCCGGGGTCAACGGCCTGCTCCACATCGCCGCCGCCCATGCGCGCCTGGTGGAGGCCGTGTGGGTGCGCGAACCGCGTGGCGATCGGCTCGCGGTGGCCGAGGACTGGGGCGCGAAGCACCACGGCAACGAGCAGGTCGACGTCGCGATGGTGTGCACGCCCAAGCCATCCGCGATCGCCGCCGCGGCGGCCGCTGTGGCCCCCGGGGGCACCCTGTGCCTGTATGCGCCACCGGCGCCCGGCGACCCGCCCGCGCTCGACGGGACCGCCCTGTTCATGCGCGAGCTGACGGTCACCGCCAGCTACTCGGCCGGTCCGGGGGACATGCGGGCCGCGCTGGAGCTGATCTGCGCCGGCATGGTCGACCCGATGCCGCTCGTCACCCACCGGCTGCCGCTGGAGGAGACCGGGCGCGCCCTCGATCTGCAGCGCCGCGGCGAGGCGCTCAAGGCGGTCGTGCTTCCGTGAGGGCCGCGATCCTGTTCGGCCCCGAGGACCTCCGGGTGCAGCGGGTGCCCGATCCCGAGGGCGAGGTGATCGTGACCGTCGAGGCCGCGACTACGTGCGGGACCGACGTGAAGATGTGGCGTCACGGGCACCGCGCGCTGGGGCCGTATCCGTGCCCGTTCGGGCATGAGACGGCAGGCCTGCGGATCGATACCGGCGAACGGGTGCTGGTGTCCGATTCCGTCGCCTGCGAGAGCTGCCCGCAGTGCCGGTCCGGCCGACCGCAGATCTGCCGCGACCTGAGCTGGGTGCTGGGCGGCTTCGCAGAGCGGATCGCCGCTCCGGCGGGCGCCCTGCACCCGATTCCCGACGGCCTGCCGGCGGCGGCGGCGGCGATGGCCGAGCCGTTGGCCGCGGCGGTCCACGCGGTGGCGCGGGGAACCGCCTGCGCCGACCCCGCGATCCTCGGTGGTGGCCCGATGGGGCTGATGATCGCGTCCCTGCTCACCGCCCAGGGCAGGTCGGTCACACTCGCCGATCCCCACCCTGAGCGCCGCCGCCAGGCCGAGCAGATCGGGGCCCGCGGGGTCACCGAGCTCGCCGCTCACGAGCTCGTGTTCGAGGCGGTCGGCCGTCCCGAGGCGTGGCGGGCGGCGATCGGCGCGGCCAGGCCCGGAGGCGTCGTGGTGCTGGTGGGCGGATGCCCCCTCGGCGCCGAGGTGCAGCTGCCGACCGGCGCCGTTCACTATGACGAGCTCGAGCTGCGCGGCGCCTTCCACCATTCACGAGCAGAGGTCGACGCAGCCCTGTCGGCGCTGGCCGCCGGGCACGTGGACTGGCGCCCGCTCGCGGGCGACACGATCGCGCTCGAGGAGCTGCCGCGAGCGCTGGCGTCGGGCGCCGGCGGCCGGGCCCGCAAGTGGGTGGTCGATCCGCGGCTGTAGGGGGCTCTGGCGCTCGGGCATCCGCGCTCGGGGCGGACGATGGACCGTAATTCCTACGGGGTCGGCCGTGCCGAGCCGGTGGGCTCCGCCACGGCCGCCTGCGCTCGCCGGAACTCCAAGTGCTCGACGATCCGGCGTGAGTCGCAGATCGACTCGCCCTCGATCACCAGCACGGGAACGCGCCGCTGACCCGTCAGGGCCTCGACCTCCGGACGGCGGGAGCGCCGCTGCGGGACCACCGCCTCCTGGAACGGGATCCCCTCGCGCCGCAGCGCCCGCGCGACCTTGCCGCATGGACACAGCCAGTCGGTCGGGGTGGTGCAGCGGTAGAGAGTGGCCATCGCTCAGACGATTAGCGCACTCAGCAGGCGGGTGCGCCGCATCGCGCTCGCGGCGACCCTGAGCGCCAGCGGCTGACGCGCGCCGGGTGGAGACATATGGTCCCCCTCCAGCTCGCGGTACCAGGCGATCGTGGCCTCCAGGCAATCCTCGTGCGGCGAGGTGGTCCAGCCCAGCTCGCGCTTGGCCTTGCCGTTGCGAAACGCCCAGTTGAGCGACGCGGCGCGGATCTCGACGCCCGAGGGCATCCTCACCCCGGGTAGCCCTCCTGCGCTCCGGGCCACCGCGAGTGCGACCGGCAGCGGCAGCCTGATGACCGGAGGCTCCACTCCGGTCAGGCGCGCGAGGTCGGCGAACAGGCGGTCGAGGGTGAAGTTGCGGTTGCCGAGGATGTAGCGCTCGCCGACGCGGCCACGCTCGTCGGCGAACAGGTGGCCACGAGCCACGTCCTCGACGCCGACGATGTTGATGGTTCCGTTGACGTAGGCCGGGATCTGGCGCTGCAGGTAGCGCCGCACCAGCGTCGTCGACGATCGGCCGCGGTCACCGCGGCCTAATACGTGGGCCGGGTTGACGATCACCAGCGGCAGCCCGCGGGCCACGAACCGCAGCGCCTCGACCTCCGCCTCGTGCTTGGAGTCGACGTACGGGAGACCGTGCCTAGAACCGTCGAAGATCTGTCTCTCGTCGGCGGTCAAGCCGGGCGGAGCGGGCCCGATCGCCGCCACCGAGGAGGTGTAGACGACACGCTCGACCCCGGCGCGCAGCGCCTCCTCGAGCACGATCCGGGTCCCCTCCACGTTGACCGCGAACAAGCGCTCGCGGGGCAGGTTCAGCCTCGTGGTGCCGGCGATGTGGAACACCCGGTCCGCACCCTGCATCGCCCGACGCACGGAGCGACGGTCGAGGATGTCTGCCCGCACCGCCTGCACGCCGAGCCGCTCGAGGTCCGCGAGCCTCGACGCCGGCCGCACGGTCGCCCGCAGCTCGTCACCGCGCTCGGCCAGCGCCTGCGCGACATGCGAGCCGATCAGGCCGGTGGCCCCGGTGATCAGTGTGATCGCCATCAGCGCGCGCAGTCTAGGCGGGATTGCCGCTGCTAGGGTGCCGCCCGCATGCCGGTCACGATCGTCTCCGACACCTGCCACTACCTTCCTCGTGCCGTGGTCGCCGAGCAGGGCATCCGCGAGGTGAGCCTGTACGTCCATTCGGGCGACCTCGTCCAGCGCGAGAGCGACATCACCGACTACGACGCCTACTACGACAGCCTGCGCACCACGGCCGAGCTCCCGACCACCTCGCAGCCGTCGATCGGCGACTTCCTCGCCGTCTACGAGCCGCTGATCGAGGCGGGGCACGAGATCGTCTCGATCCACCTCGCCGGCGGCATGTCGGGCACCGTCCGGTCGGCCGAGCAGGCGCGGGAGCAGCTCGGCGAGCGGGCCGAGCGTGTGTACGTCATCGACTCGAAGACCGCCTGCGGCGGTCAGGGCCTGGTGATGCTCGAGGCCGCGGCCGCCGCGGCTGCGGGAGCGGACGGCGCCGCCGTCGCCCAGCGCGCCCGAGACGCCCGCGCGCAGCTGAAGATGTGGTTCGCGATCGACACGCTCGAGTACCTGCGCCGCGGAGGCCGGATCGCCGGCGCCCAGGCGTGGCTGGGCACGGCGCTGAAGATCAAGCCGATCCTCTCGGTGGAGTCGGAGATCACCCCAGTGGAGCGGGTTCGCACCTCACGCCGCGCCTTCGAGCGCATGGTCGACCTGTTGCGCTCGCGCCACGAGGACGGTGCCGACGCCTGGATGGTGCAGCACATCCAGGCGCCGGAGGAGGCGGCCGAGCTGGTGGCCAGGGGCCAGGCGATCTTCGGCAACGACCCGGTCCTCACCTCCGAGATCGGACCGGTGATCGGAACCCACGTGGGGCCGGGGCTGCTCGGAGCGGGCGCGCTCCCGGGCTCGTTTCTGTAGCGACCGTGTCGATCCGGTCTGACCGGGATGGTTAGGCATGGAGCGCCGGGAGCGTCGCCGGCGCGAGCGCCGGCCGTACCTCAGGCCGAGCGACTGTAACCACAGCGCCGGTCTACCCGCGCAGCGCTCGCCGTTCGCGCCGCGCTTTGCGGCCGAAGACGAGCGCCCCCACGGCGGCGATGCCGCCGCCGAGCACGAATCCGGCCACCCCCGCGCCGATCATGACCTGCTGCTGATGGCGGACGATCAGGCCGCGCCAGTCGGTGAGCTGCACGACCTCGGCCCGCAGCTTGTCGATCGACACCACCAGCTCCTGACGGTTCTGCTCGATCGACGCACGAATCTCCTCGGGCGTGCGAACGCGTGCGGGCGGCTGGGGCATCAGGTGTGGGCCTCTGACTGCAGGTCGCTGCGGATCTGCTTGGCCTGGTCGATCGCCATGGTGGGAACCGGCGGGCCGGCCTTGTTGAGCTTGCTCCGGGCGAACAGGAACGCGCCCACGGCGGCGAGGGTCAACAGGATCAGGACGATCAGAAATCCGAGCCACAGGCTGCTGAGCAGTGAGTTGAGCCCCCACGCGATCGTCAGCAGCAGGAAGACGATCGCGAACACCCCGAACACCGCGCCGGCAGCGCCGGCAGCCGCCCCCTTGGCGAGCGTCGTGACCTGAACCGTCACCTCGGCCTTGGCCAGCTCGATCTCCTCGCGCATGAGCAACGTCATGCGGTCTGAGACCTCGTTCACCGCGGTGGCGATGCTCTCCTCTCTGCCGTTGTCAGCGGGCAAGGCGTCTCAGGATCATGGCTGTCAGGAATCCCCCCGCGAACGCGGCGCCCACCATGACCTCGGGGCGGTCGGACGGCGCCTGCGCAACCGGCGGCGCGCCCGCCGCGGGCGGCGTCGCGGGCGGTGGTGGCAATGGCGGTGGCGGTGGCGGTGGCGCGAACGCCGAAGGCTTGGGATCGGGGGGGCCCGGCGTCACCGCGCTCGAGGCGGCGGGCGGAGTGGGCGGCTGCGGTGGCGCCGGTGCCTCGGCGGCCGGCGGCGTCACGACGGTCGGCGGCTCAGCGGCCGGCGGCTCGGTCACCGGCGGCGGGTCCTCGTGCGACGGGCTCGGGGTGTCTTCGCTCACTCTGGCGGCTCTTCCCCGAACACGCGGACCCAAATCACCGCAGCGAGGCGCGTCGAGGCAATGGTGGCGAGCGCACCAATGCCCGCGAGAAGCCCCGACCACAGAAGCCGCTTGACAAGTGGGCTCTCCGTCATCGCGCGAGCATTCAATCACAGACCGCTGCGTGACCCGCGCCGCGCCGCGATCGGCGGTCAGAGCTCGAGACCGCGGCAGATGGTCTCGACGATCAGCGTCTTGGACCGCTCAAGTTCCTCGTCGTCGACCGGCACACTGTCGAAGATCCATCCCGTGAGCACCTGTTCGACGGCTCCGTAGAAGGCCAGGGCGGCGAACTCGGGCGTGATCTCGGTCCGGAACACGCCCTCGGCCTGGGCCCGGGCGACGATCCCGGCGATCTGAGCGTAGGCATCGCGGATCGTGGCCAGGTGCGTGCGCCCGAACGTGTTCGCGGCCCGCGTGACCTCGACGATGATCACCTTCATCAGCTCGGGGTCGTGCCGGTAGGAATCGATGATGAAGCCCGCGATCGCCCGCAGCTTGTCGCGCGCCTGCAGCTGGGAGGCATCCGCCTCCGCGATCGCGGCGAGCATCACGTTCCAGCGCTCCAGGAACAGCGTGTCGAGGATCTCGTCCTTGGAGGAGAAGTAGTGATAGACGAGGCCATAGGCCACGCCCGCCTCGTCGGCGATGTCCGAGACACGGCAGGTGTGAAAGCCCTGGCGGGCGAACACGCGCACCGCCGCGTCGAGGATCAGGCGGCGCTTGTCGATGGCCGCTGTCTCCGCGCGCGCCATCAGGCCTCCCACCGGTAGGCGGCGGCGCGCCGGTTGGCCAGCGAGGGCAGCCGGCGGCGGATGTCGCGCAGATTGCCCAGGTCGAGCTCGGCCACGATCGCCGTCTCGGTGTCCGGCGCGCCGGCCAGCACCAGGCCCCAGGGGTCGACGATCATCGACCGGCCACCCGAGCGGTTACCCGGGGCATGGGTGCCGATCTGGTTGGGTGCGATGAAGAAGCACTGGTTCTCGATCGCCCGCGAGCGCACCAGCACTTCCCAGTGGTCTCGCGTGGTGGCCAGCGTGAACGCGCTCGGATTCACGACCACCTCGGCGCCGCGGACGGCCAGGATCCGGTACAGCTCGGGGAAGCGCAGGTCGTAGCAGACGCTCATTCCGAGCCGGACGCCGCCGGCGAGCTCGGAGACGACGATCTCCTCGCCCGGCTCCTCGCGCTCGGACTCCCGGTAGCGGACGCCGTCGACCTCGACATCGAACATGTGGATCTTGCGGTAGACGCCGGCCGGCTCACCGTCGGGCCGGATGTGGACGCTGGTGTTGAAGGTCTTCTCATGGCCCTCGACGCGCTCGGCGATCGAGCCGGCCACCAGATCGATACCCAGCTCCCGGGCGATCCCGCGGGCCCACCCGATCGCTCGGCCGTCCAGCGGCTGCGCACCCGCGGCGATCTGCTCGGGGGTCCCGAGTACGCTCCATTTCTCGGGCAGGGCCACCAGCTCCGCGCCGGCGGCCACCGCAGCCCTCACCAGGCGGTCGGCGGTCTCGAGGTTGCGGTCGCTGTCCTCGGTCGAATTGAGCTGGACGGCGCCGGCGCGCACGGAACCTCGCTTTGATCGATTGACCGGTCAGTCAGTCGGCTCCACAAGCATAACGCCGTGCTGCATTGTTATACCCGTCGGGCAGATGAGCCATGCGTCCCTCCCCTACCGCGGCCGCTTCGGCGCGGTCCGCCCGGAGTCGCTCTCCGGCCTCGCCCTACCTCCCGCGGCGATGCCGCCGCGCCAGCGGCTGCGGCCGCTCAAGGCGTGGCGCTACGTCGGCGTGTACGGCCCCGAGCTGATGCTGTGCCTGGCCGCCGTTCGCATCGGGCCCGCGCGCCAGGCGTTCTGGGCGCTCTGGGACCGCGAGGCCGGCCGGCTCCACGAGCGCACCGTGATCGGCCGCGGCCCCGTCGAGCTGGGCCGGGGCCGAGCGCTGGTCCGTGATCGAGAGACCGAGATCGTCCTCGAGCTCGAGGAGACCGCGGGCATCGAGACGGTCTGCCGGAGCGGCGCCACTTACGCGTGGACGCGCAAGCAGGGCGGGATCCGGGCTCGCGGCACCGTCCGCGCCGGCGGGCGGGAGCGGCGGATCCAGTCGCGCGCGGTGATCGACGACACCGCGGCCTACTACGAGCGCCACACCCGCTGGCGCTGGTCGGCCGGGGTCGGTCTGGCCCGGGACGGCCGGGAGCTGGCCTGGAACCTGGTCAGCGGGGTCAACGATCCGCCCCGCGACAGCGAGCGCACGGTGTGGATCGCCGGCGAGCCGGCGGAACCCGGCCCGGCCACGTTCGCCGAGGACCTCTCCGCGGTGTCCGTGCCGGGCGGCGAGCTCCGCTTCGCCGCCGAGGCGGTGCGGGCCAGCGACCAGAACCTGGTGCTGATTCGCAGCTCCTACCGCCAGCCCTTCGGCACCTTCTCAGGCCGGCTGCCAGGCGGGATCGAGCTCGCCGAGGGCTACGGCGTGATGGAGGAGCACGACGTCCGCTGGTAGCGGCCCGGCGACCCGGGTCCGCCATCGACGCCGGCAAACACGCGGCCGTCAGGCCGCGCCTCAAAACCACCGCCCTCAGTCCGGCACGCGCTCCAGGCCTCTCTGCCGGCGCAGCGCGGCCAGCAGCAGCTTGGAGTGCATCGCCCCCACGAGGTCGCGCAGCGGCTCCGCGCCCGAGGCGAGGATCTCGACCGCGCGGTCGGCCTCGACCTCCCCGGCGAGACGATCGAGCAGCACCCTGACCTCCTCGTCGACCAGCGGCTCGAGCGCCTCGCGGTAGCGCAGAGTGTCGTAGACGGTGAACCCCAGCGCCTCGTCGTAGCCGCCGGCCCGGAAGTGCGACATCGCCTCGATGATCTGCACGTCGTCGGCGTCGTAGCCGCGCGTGGTCGGCGTCAGCACGCCGAGCTGCTCCAGCCGGCGTAGGACGTTCGCGGGCACGTCGTAGTCCCGGCGCACCTGCGCGCGGGACACGCGCGACCCTTCGCGGGCGGCGATGGCGCGGTCGAGGATGCGGTCCTCGAGCTCGATCATCTTGGCCGCGCGCGCGGGATCCTCGGCCATCAGCCTGCCGATCACCCGCAGCGGCATGAACCGCTCCTCCTGCAGGCGCTTGATCAGCCGGATCCGCTCGACGTACTCCTGCGGGTAGTAGGCCATGTTCCGGCTCGTGCGCAGCACCTCGTCGCCGTTGCCCAGCAGCCCCTCGCGCAGGTAGTGCTTGATCGTGCCCGCGCTCACCCCCGACTGCTCGGCGAGCTCGCTCATCTTGAGCATGCCGGCGACGGTCGAGCTCATGACATGAACGTGCCCCGGACCGCGTTCATGGGACCCGCGATCGCGCCCGACTCGGTCAGCGCAGCGATCTCCTCGGCGCTGAACCCGGCCTCGGCCAGGACCTCCTCGGTGTGGTCGCCGAGCGCGGGGCCGGGGGCCCGGGTCGGATCGCCGGGCGTGCGGCTGAGCTTGATCGGCATCCCGAGCAGCTTGACCGTCTGCTCGGCCCCGGGCTGGACCAGCTCGATCACCATCTCTCGCGCCCGCACCAGCTCGGACTCGAGCACCTCGTCGAGATCCAGGACCGGCTCCAGGCAGCAGTCGTTCTCGCAGGCGAACCGGTGCCACTGCTCACGCGTGCGGCGGGCGAAGATCGCCTCCACCTCACGGTGAGCATCGGATCCCGGGCGATCGAACGCGTGGTCGCGCAGGTCGTCGCGGCCGACCCCCTGGCAGAACGCGTTCCAGAACTTGGGCTCGAGCGCGCCGAGCGTGACGTAGCCGTCGGCGCACCGATAGGGCCGGTAGCAGATGATGGCTCCCGCGAGCATGTTCTCGCCCCGACGGTCCGCGCGGCCGGACGCGAACGCCGCCGCCGCCACCATCGCCAGCCACGACAGCGCCCCGTCGAACATCGAGCAATCGACCAACTGGCCCTGCCCCGAGCGCTCACGCTCCCGCAGCGCGACCAGGATCCCGATCACGCCCATCAGGCCCCCGCCGCCGACGTCGGCGATCTGGGCGCCGCTCTGCGCCGGCGGCCCGTCGGCATCGCCGGTCAGCCCGAGGACCCCATTCAGGCCGAGGTAGTTCATGTCGTGGCCGGAGCGGCCACGGTTGGGGCCGTCCTGGCCGTAGCCGGTGATGGCGCAGTACACGAGCCCCGGGTTCTCCTCCCGCAGGCGCTCGTATCCGACCCCGAGGCGATCGAGCACGCCGGGCCGGAACGACTCCAGCAGCACGTCGGCCTCCCGGACCAGGCGCAGCAGCACCTGCTTGCCTCGCTCTGACTTGAGGTCGAGCCGGATCGAGCGCTTGCCGCGGTTCAGCGACAGGAACAGGGCGCTGCGCGCCGTCTCATCGGCGCCCTCGTAGTAGGGCGGGGACCAGCGCACGTAGTCGCCCATCCCCGTGTCCTCGACCTTGATCACGTCGGCGCCGAAGTCGGCCAGCATCAGCGAGCAAAAGCCGCCCGGGAGCAGCCGCGACAGATCGAGGACCTTCAGGCCTTCCAGCGGAAGCCCGCTCATGCCGGCTGGGCCTGCTTGGCGGTGATCCCCAGCATCGGGCGCGCCTCCTCGACGGTGGCCGGGCGCCGGCCGGCGTCCTCGGTCAGCTGCCGGGCCTTGGCGATCAGGTCGCCGTTGGAGCGCGCCATCTCGCCGCTGGGGAGGTAGAAGTTGTCCTCGAGTCCGACGCGGACCGAGCCGCCCAGCGTCAGCGCCGCGGCCACCATCGTCCATTGATCGCGACCGATCCCGATCACGCCCCAGTGATGATTCGATCCCGCCCCCCCCGGCATGTTGTCGGCCATCGCCGCGACGTTGCGAGCGGTCGCCGGTACCCCGCCGACCACGCCCATCACGAAGTCGGCGTGCAGCGGCGACTCCAGCAGCCCCATGTCGACCAGCGGATCCAGCGACGCGACATGGCCGACGTCGAAGCATTCGTGCTCGGGCTTGATCCCCAGCCGCCGCATCGCCTGCAGCAGCTCGATGATCTCGTCGAACGGGTTCGCGAACACGAACTGGAACACGAAGTCCTTGCGGCTCTTGGAGTACTTGGCGTAGTTGAGCGACCCCATGTTCAGCGCCGCCACCTCGGGCCGGCAGGCCTCGAGGTAGGCCACCCGCTTCTCGATCGAGACGCCAATCGTCCCGGTGGAGAAGTTGATGATCGCCCGGTCACCGATCTCGCCGACGATCGCCTCCTTGATCGCCTGGAAGTCCTCGATCTCGTAGCTCGGGGTGCCGTCGGGCTTGCGGGCGTGGATGTGGATGTGCACGCCGCCCTCGTCGACGATCCGCCGCGCCTCGGAGGCGTACTCCTCGGGGGTGTACGGGATCGCCGGGCACTGCTCGCGGTTGGCGATCGCGCCCGATATCGCACAGCAGATGACCGCGGGGTTCATACCGGCACCACTCCTGATCGCTTATAGGGACGCGCGACCTGCTTGCCCGCGGCCATCTCGAGCGCGCGACAGATCGTCGGACGGGTCTCGCGCGGGTCGATGACGTCGTCGATCATGTCGTTGCCGGCCGCGATGTAGACGTCGATGATCTTGCGGAACTCGTCGATCAGCTCCCGCTTCTTGGCGGCGGGGTCCTCGGCCGCCTCGACCTGCTTGCGGAAGATGATCTCCACCGCGCCCTCGGCGCCCATGACGCTGATCTCGGCGCTCGGCCAGGCCACGATCAGGTCGGGCTCGTAGGCACGTCCGCACATCACGTAGTAGCCCGCGCCGTAGGCCTTGCGCAGGATCACCGTGATCTTGGGGACGGTGGCATTGGCCGTCGCGTAGAGCATCTTCGCGCCGTGGCGGATGATGCCCGCCTGCTCGACCTTGGTGCCGACCATGAATCCGGGAACGTCCTGGAGGAACACGAGCGGGATTCCGTACGCGTTGCAGAGGTTGATGAACCTGGCCGCTTTGTCGGCCGAGTCGTTGTCCAGGATCCCGCCGAGCTGCTTGGGCTGGTTGGCCACGATTCCCGCCGGCCGGCCGCCGAAGCGCGCCAGACAGGTGATGATCGTCCTGGCGAACTGCGGCTTGATGTCGAAGTAGACGCCGTCGTCGACGATCCCCTCGATCACTCCGTACATGTCGTACGGCTTGCGGTTGGATTCCGGGAGGACGTCCAGCAGCGTCTCGTCCTGGCGCTCGATCGGATCGTCGCTGGGGACGATCGGCGCCGGCTGCTCGCAGTTCTGGGGGAAGTAGCTCAGGTATTCCCGGATCCGCCGGATGCACTCCTGGTCGTCGGCCACCTCGAGGTCGCCGACGCCGGACTTGCGGCAATGGACCCTGGAGCCGCCGAGCTCCTCCTGGGTCACGTCCTCACCCACCGCGGCCCGGACCAGATGCGGCCCCGCCAGCGCCATCGAGCCGCGGCCCTTGACCATCGGCACGAAGTCCGCCAGGCCCGGGATGTATGCCGTTCCCGCCGCGCATGGACCCATCAGCGCCGCGACCTGCGGGATCACCCCGCTCATCACGACCTCCTCGCGGAACAGGAACCCCGAGCCCGCGAACAGCGAGCCGACGGCCTCCTGGATCCGGGCGCCCGCGGAGTCCAGCAGCCAGATGAAGGGGATCCGCTTGGTCAGCGCCAGATCCCTCAGCCGAGTCACCTTGAGCTCACCCGTCATCCCCATCGA
>JADGPN010000262.1 GCA_017882465.1 Solirubrobacteraceae bacterium | reverse complement strand
CGATGTTCGTCCTCACCCCCGGGAAGGACCTGCACGTCCTCGCCGCCGGCGACCGACCGCGGCTCGAGCCCGGGCAAGAGCTCATCGGCCTGACCACGCCGAACTGACGCTTCCTCCACGTGGCGCGCAGCCCTCCACGTGGCGCGCAGCCGGTGTGAGCCCGGGGAACGTCACTCGAATCGGATGACGACCAGTAGGTCTACGGCACGCATCATGTACTGGCCGAGTTGAACGATATGCCTGATTCGGGATTTCCAACGCCCGTTGGCCACGATCCGCATCGAGCGGAGCAAATGCTGACGCTCGAATTCGGTTCGCGGGATGACTTCGACGATCCCACGCTCGAGTACCGGAGGTTGTTCTCCGAGCTGCTGGGAACGTTCTTCCTGGTGCTCGTCGCCGCCGGCGGCGGGATTCTGCACGCAAAGGGGCAGATCAGCCTCGCGGCCGCGGTCGTCGCACCAGGGCTGATGGTGCTGGCGATCATCCTGTTCATGGGGGCCGTCTCGGGCGCGCATCTGAACCCTGCCGTGTCGCTGGCGTTCGCGGTCCGCGGTGACTTCCCGTGGAAACGGGTGCCCGGGTACATCATCGTGCAACTGCTAGGCGCGACGCTCGCGTGCCTCTTCCTGCTCGCGGTGTTCGGCAACATCGAGCACCTCGGCGCGACCCTGCCGGGACCGGGATACAAGGCCTGGCAGGCGTTCCTGATGGAGATCGTGCTGACCGCCGGCCTGCTGAGCGTCATCCTCGGCACCGCCTCCGGGGCGCAGAACGTCGGCAGGATCGGCGCGCTCGGGGTCGGCGGCTACATCGCCCTCGCCGGCCTGTGGGCGGCGCCGGTCAGCGGCGCCTCGATGAACCCGGCGCGCTCGTTTGGCCCAGCGTTGGTCAGCGGAGACTGGACGGCATACTGGGTGTACGTCGCCGGCCCGTTGCTCGGCGCCGTGATCGCGGTCGGGTGCGCCGTAATCCTGCGGGGCCGCGGCGGAGACCCGATCTCCCACGCTGCGGGATCCGGCGTACTCACCCCGGGGCGCCTGCAACAGGCGGCCAAGATCTCGAAAGACACCGGCGACGGAAACGCAGCGCCACCCCGCCCTTGAGCCGACGCACTCAGGCGGGGGACCCGTGACGCAAGACCTGAGGACCGCATCGTCCTGTCACAGGCGGTCACGCCCGTGCGCTTGAGAACCGATGCCCACCCGCGCACGGAACGGCCAGCTCTTGTTCTCGCCAACGGCGTCGTTGAGCCGGCGCCGACATGCTCTCGTGAGGCGCTCGCCTCAGGTCGTCTTCCGCCCGCCGCCGAAGTTGCCGATCAGCAGCCCGATCACAGTGACGAGGTACAGCTGCCCGGTGAGCATCTCCATCACCGCGAGCGCGTGGCCGGCAGGAGTCGCGGGGGAGAAATCGCCGAAGCCCGTCGTTGTGAGCACGGTGAAGCTGAAATAGACCCGATCTCCCTCCGTGACGCTGCTGTGTTGGGCGAAATACGGGGCGGAGTCGACGTGGCTGACGAAGCTGATGACCCACGCGAAGACGAGGCCGATCGACAGATAGATCGCAAGCGCGCCCGCCACCGCCTGGACGATGACCCCCCGCTCGCGCAGGAGCCGCACGACGCCCTCAGCGATCACCACCGGAACCGCCGCCGTGACGACCGCGATCACCGCCGCTGTGAGTTGGCGGGACAGGACACCGGTGGCGACGCCGAGGATGAGGGCGACCAGCACCGCCCCCACGACCAGCGCGTTGCGACGGCGAACCTGTTTGCGCTCGCGCGCTGTTGCGAGCGCAAATACGAGCGCGGCGGACTCGATCGCCAGCGCCACTCCGCGAGACCAGTCCGCGTTCGGCGCCGCGATCACGAACACCACCAGCACCAACGTGAGCACAAAGACGACGCCGCACCGGTCTTTCGTCGCACGATCCGCGACCGGTTGCCGATGATCGGCGTCCGGGCTCTCGACCGTCACATCGCGACCGCTCACGTGCCCAGTATGTTCATATTGCGAGAGCCGCGCGAGGACGTGGGAGCGAAACAAGCGCCCGGCCGATGTCTGAGAGCAGTTCCCACCCCCAACCCCCGCCACCATCCCCAAATGTGACCTCGGGCCCGGGGGGGGTCGCCCCCCGGCTCGCGCTGGCTATGTAGGTGCTGTAATGGGGTTGCTGCTCGGCCCGGCTCGATGACGTGGGGACCGAGGCGGGGCCACGGTGAGCCGGCCCCTCAAGTCGCCCGCGTGAGGAGTGGATGCCGCCTGGGGCCGGTTGCGTGCGAGCCGGCCGGCGCGCAGACATAACACCCCGTCCAGCACCCCCACTTCGGCGGGGTCGCGCAGACGATCAAGCGCGGGCGGTCAAGCCGCGGACCGGAGTAGCCACCGCCGACGAGCTCCTCAGCAACCGTATGCTCCTCGGCCGAGGTCGCTGCGCGGAGCGCTTCACGCTGCGGGGTGACTGTCCCGCGCTCCTGCTGGGGCTCGGTTGACACCCTCCCGTAGAGACCGACGTTCACTCGCCGACCGGCCCGTGCACCGGCGCGGCCTTCAACGTCGAGAGGCGCCATCTCGATCTCGATGCGGGATTCCGCGATCCAGTCCCGGACGTTCGCGCGCTCGCTGACCGGCGCGGCCGAAGCTCACGCGCGTCGAGGCGCCTAGCCGCGGCGCTCGGCGATCCCGGCGCTGTAGGCGATCAGATATATGAGCACGCCGACGAACGGCAGCACAATGATGAGGACTATCCAGGCGGCCTTGGCCCAGCCTGAGATGTCGTGGTGACTGCCCTGAACACGTCGATCAGCACCATGATGACCATCCAGATCACCAACGCGAAGAAGATCAGGATCGTCCAGAAGATGTTCAGGAACGGGTAGCCGGATGCAAAGAAAATCGTCATGTTCGCATCCTGTGCATTCCCAGGCCGATGGTCGGCGGGATGCGGCTTGTAGCGCCACAATTGACTATGCGGTTGGCCGCGAGTTTCCCTCGGTCACGGTGCGGAAGCATCACCCCGACCGGGCGATTCCCCGCTCGCCGCCACGAAAACGCTCGCATTCTTCGGAGGCTGACGTGTGAATCCCCGGGTTGGCGACCGTTTAGGTAGGGTCGTTCACGCCAGCGCTGCGTCGGCGGTAGCCCGGCTCGGTAGTTCTTGGTTCAGGCGGCTTGTTCTGTTTCTGGTTGTTCGACTTGGTCGAGGGTTCAACGTCAAGAGGATCGCTCGGTCAGCTGCTTGACGATCCGATCGCGCGCGTTGTGCTCGATGCAATGCGTTGTCGCTGGCAGGGGCGCGATCGGCATTCGATCACCTCCGAGACCGACCATCGTGCCAAGGCCCGCATTCCAGGCGACTCGGGCCGGATCGGCGCTGCCGATTCGGATCATGGTTCGGCACGCAACGGTGGTGATGATCCGACACGGGCGCAGGTGCGCACCATTGCGGCGACTCGCGCCGGGCATGACAATCACCGATCGATGAGTGATCGCGATGTGGCCCGAGACGCGCCGGAGCCGGCCGGCGAGGCGTATCCGGGCGGTTCATCGCCGTTTGAGCCGGTGCCGGAGCGGCCGCTGGTTGAGCGCGCCCTGCCGGTTTCGCGGCAGCTGCCGGGCTATCGGATGGGTAGCGCGCGGCGCGATCTTCTGGCGGGGGTGACGGTTGCGGCGCTTGGTGTGCCCGCGGGGATGGCGTACGCCGAGGTTGCCGGTCTCTCGCCGGTGCAGGGCCTGTACGCCCTGTTGCTCCCGACGCTCGCGTACGCGTTGTTGGGCTCCTCGCGCCATCTGGTGGTCGGGCCGGAGGGGTCGATCAGCGCACTTGTCGCGGTGTCGGTGCTGCCGTTCGCGGCGGCCGGGAGCGCCGGAGCGGCCTCGCTCGCCGCGATGCTCGCGCTGCTCGTCGGTGCGTGCTACGTGATCGCGCTCGTGCTGCGACTCGGTTGGCTGTCCGACTATTTCTCTCGCCCTGTGCTGGTTGGGTACATGCACGGTGTCGTGGTCGTGCTGATCATCGGCCAGCTCGGGAAGTTATTCGGTATCAGCATCAGCGCGACCGATCCGATTCCGCAGCTCGTCGAGGTCGTGAAGGAGATCGGAGATGCGAGCGTGACCACGATCGCGGTGTCGGCAGTCGCGCTCGCAGTGCTGTTGCCACTGCGCTTCATCGCGCCGCGTTTCCCAGCCGCGCTCGTGGTCGTCGTGGGCGGGATTGGGCTATCGGCGTTGCTGAACCTCGACCAGCACGGCGTGGCGGTCGTCGGACACATCCCGAGGGGTCTGCCCGGCATCAGGTTCCCGACACCACCGGTCAAACAGGTATTCGATCTCGTGCCCGCGGCGCTGGGGCTGTTCCTGGTGAGCTTTGCCGTTGAGATCCTGACCGCTCGCTCGTTCGCCCAGCGTCACGGGGATCGCATCGGCGTGGATCAGGAGCTGCGCGCAATGGCGGTCGCGAGCGCCTCAGCCGGCGTCTCGCAGGCGTTCCCCATTGGGGCGAGCGGGTCGCGGACCGCTGTCAACGAATCGACAGGGGCGCGTACTCAGCTCGCCGCGCTGATCGCAACTCTCACCGTCGCCGGGATCCTCCTGTTCCTGACCGGCCCGATCGCCCAATTACCCAAGGCGGTGCTCGGTGCGGTGATCGTCTCGGCGGCACTCGGACTGCTCGACATCCCCGCGTGGCGCGACCTCGCGGCGACCGATCGGGTGGAGGTGGCGATCGCCGCGATCACGTGTATCGGCGTGATCGTCACCGGAGTGCTCGAGGCCGTCGCGTTCGCCGTCGGTCTGACGATTCTCGACGCGGTGCGTCGCAGCGCCCGACCCGGAGACGCCGTGCTCGGCTTCGACGCCGTACTCGGGCGTTTCGCCGACGTCGCCAAGCACCCCGGCGCCCGCGTCGTTCCCGGCGTCGTCGTGTACCGGCTCGACGACCGCCTCTTCTTCGCCAACGCCCGATACGTCAGCAGACGAATGCGCGAGGCCGTGCGCGGCGCCCCAACCACGACACACTGGCTGGTGCTCGATGCCGAGGGAATCAACCACATCGACACGACCGGTCTCGAAGCGCTCGGCCAACTCGTCGACGAGCTGCGAACGGACGGCGTGGCGCTGGTCATCGCGCGGATGCGCAGTGAGGTCAAGGACCATCTCGACGACGCGGGTCTCACGGAGCAAATCGGGGCGCACCGGTTCTATCCGACCGTCGGCGCGGCGGTCCAGGCCTGCGCCGCAAGCCCACCATCGCAACACTCGCCAACGACACAGTCAGGGGCTCAACCGGCCTGATCAGCCGCAACCGTGGGAACTCCGCCGACGGACATTCGCGCTTCGCGCGCGGGAAAGTGGCGCCCGCGCCGGTGGATGATCCGCCCCACAATCCGGCAGTCAGCTCGAGACGCCCGCACCTGATCTGAGGAGCAGGGGTAGTACGATCCGGACTTTGGTGGACACCTGCTTTCTCGGCCGAGCAGGCATCGGGCCGGCGCTGGCGACAGACCTCCTTCGCGCGGATAGCAGGAGCCTCCGGCCGTCGATTCCCGACCTCTCAGACTCCTGCTGCGGAACGATTCCGGCACTCCGGGCGGTCGTGGAGGCCGGCGGCCGAGACGCTCCTACTGCCGCTCCGCAGCAGCACCGTCAGTCCGGCTCGATCCAGCCGCCGAGACTGCTGCTTCACGCCTGAAGCGGCAACGCCGGCGTCGCTGCTGGATTTCGATCGAAGCGGTAGCGGGACGGGGACTCGTGGGCGGCGTGGTGCGGCGCTCCGGGATTAGCCGATGGTCCAGTGCGGCGGGACCGGATGCCGGCCTGCTGATGCAGGACAAGGATTTCGGCATGGCGCTGATTTCTGCGATCTGCGTTGGTTGAGTCACGCAAGCCT
>JADGPN010000060.1 GCA_017882465.1 Solirubrobacteraceae bacterium | reverse complement strand
CTTCCGAGTGCGGCTAGCGCGCTGCGGAGCTTCTGCGCTTCGCTGAGCACCTCATTCAGGCGCTTCTGAATCTCCTGCCGAAGCTGATCAATCATGTCCGCACGTCCTTGTTGGTCATTTACGGTCTGAAGAGCATACCTTTCCGCTAAACGATCCCGCAGCATCCACTGCGACGATCCGCCGTGCTCTCCCCATACGCGGTCGCCCGCCGCCGAAACTCAGCGCGTGCTCGACGACGCGCGTGGGCGGCGCCTGGGAAGCCTGAGCGCCGCGGGCAGGGCCAGCGCGAGGACGAGGTCGCCTCTCAGCTTCAGCTTGCCTGCGATCAACAGTCGCTGGGCGCTGGCAGTACCGCCGGCGAGACGCAGGAACGAGACCGGTTCAAGCGTGAGCGTCACCGCGGGACTGCCTCCACCACATCTTGATGCCCTGCACCGGCCCTCGCTGAGCGTGAGCTGGTAGCGGTCGATGCCGCCGTCTCGGCGGCCGGTGATCCTGAACTCCACGACCGCGTCGAGGCGTGTGTCGGGCTGTGCGCGCTGACCGATCGTGCGGAAGATCTGCCACAGCAGGACGTTGCGAAGCCGGCTGCGCATGACCGACTGGAGTCTTTGGTCTGACCGCGTCCTCACCCACCAACCAAGCACCTCGGCTTTGAGGTCAGCAAACCAGCGCCTGCGAAGTCGCCGCTGGACAGCTCTCATCACCACATCCTCGGCGGCCCGGAGGACCGCTCCCTTCCCGATCTCGCCGACAGGCTCAACAAGCAACAGCACACGGCGTCCTGAGCCGACGCTGCCGAGAATCACGGGCGGGACGCCCCTAGGCCACCCCTAACAGGCTGGAGTCCGACTATGGCAGCTCGTGACGCGTGTGTTCCCATTCCTCAGCGTTATCAGCCTGTGGAGCAACGACGCCCGGTTCGTACTTGAACGAAACGTTCAGCCGCACACGGTAGCTCGTCACCTTGCCATTCTCGATCGTGAGGTCGAAGCGATGAGCCTCGGCAATACGGAGGTCCCGGAGGACCTTCGCGGCGGTCTCGATCGCGTTGCGGGCAGCTGCCTCCCACGATTCGCTACTGACGCCAACCAACTCGGTTACGCGATAGACGCTCTCAGCCATTCTCATCCTCTTTCTCTTAGTTGCCCCTAACGCGAGCCTATCGCAGGTCGCTCACGGCACTTGTGGTTGGCGCGAGAAGTGAGCGCGAGGGCGCGTCCGCAGAACACCTGTTCGGATCATTGAGCTGCGCGGTCATAAGCGGTTCACCGGAGACCCTCCACCCAGCGACTGGACCTCTCCGCATGCGTTTGTGCGGAGCTTCAAGGGCAGCGCACAGATGATCCGCTTTGATCGCAACCTGGGATCGCTTGAAGGCGCGACTGACCCGCGCCTCGACGGCGTCGCGATCGGCCTGTAGACGTAAGACTCCTTGGGCGGCCACGGCGTGCGCTCCGTGGCGTTGCCAGTCGCTCACGCAACGCGGTCACAAGTGCCAAGAGGCCGCGGATGCCAGATCACAAGCCCGCCGTGACGCGCCCGCAGACTCGATGGCGACCGCGGACACAGCAGGCGCGGCCCGGCCCCACTGTTGAGCCAGACGATCTTCGCAAGCCACGAGACCGACGTTCAGCTGCTCAGCATCCCGTAACGAACGAACACCAGACCTCGGTACGTCCGTCCGGGGGGAATCCTCACGGCACTGGCGTGGGCGGGGTGCCCAGGCAGGCCGCGGCCCCGCCGGTCTCGAAGGTCGACACATCGCACATGGCGGTGTGCGGGTAATACGCGCCGAGCGCCTGCTGAGCGTCGGCGACCGAGGTGCCGCTGGCGGCTCTCGGGCTGTTGGTGAAGCGCTTGTTGACCAGCATGTTGCGCAGCGAAACCTGCTCGACCGTCGTTGGGTTGCTCGTTGACATCGGCAGCCAGGCGATTCCGTTGGCGGCGGTAGCAGTGGATGGCCTGTCCGCAGGGAAGGAGAGCACCACGGTCGCGGTCCCCTCGGCGGTAGTGGGGACCTGGAGATCAGCGGCGCAGCCGTAGACCGTGCCACCGTTCGGTCCCGGCGCAACAACGACTGGGAACGGCTTCGCGTAGACGTAGTTGCACAGCGACCAGTAGCGGACCTGCCAGCGGGCGATATCGTCTCTCGGCCACGGCGCCGGGCTCTCGCCGCCGTTGTACGCGAACGGCGAAGTCGGCACCTTCGCCTGGATGACGACGACCTTCCCGGACTGCGGCGTGAAGAACGCCGCCGCGTAGCCGCTGGTCGTGTTGGGGAACGGGATGTCGCCCCCAGAGGCCGGGACGAAGAACTGCAGGTTGGGAGGGCAGCCGCTGGCACCGGGCGGACACGGCGCCGGAGGAGGCGTCGCCTTGCCCTTCAGCAGCGTGAGGATCTTGACTCCCAGTGCCGAGGAGCCCAGCTTCTTGGCTCCCTCGCGTGACCCGCAGCGGGGCAGCGTGACGGCCTTGCTGCCGGGCATCGTGATCGTAAACGACGGTAGCGGCACGGCGCTGAAGTTCAGTTCCGGCGGCAGGTAGACGCGGATCATCAGAAAGCCGATGTCCTTGGGCACAGCACCAGATGTCGGTCTGGCCGCGGCGATCGGCAGCGTGTTGCCCGGCGTTGGCGTCGACCCAACTGAGCCCGGTGACCGCAGCGACCGCAGTGTGATGCTGTATCGCGGAGTACGGGCTGAGCTGCCGGGTCTCGCGCTCCACGGATTTCGGCCGGTTGTCGGTGTGATCTGGTAGTCGGTCAGCGACGAGGAGACCCCGCGGACGCTGTAGGGCTGGGCGTTGTTGTCGTAGGCCTGGATGGAGAAGTAACGAGCCGTCGGGTACGTGCCCCGCAGGATGATCCTCATCCCAGGCTTTACCCGGTACGGCGTCGTCCAGTAGGTGGAGTTGGAATCCGGATACAGGACGTTGGCGCTCGTCGGGGTGGACTCGACCGGCCAGGAACAGCCGGGGAACGGGGTCGTCGCAGCGGCGGCCGGGATGGCCCACCCAACCGCGCCCAGCACCGTGATGCCCGCCGCTCGTAGAGCCATCCTGGCACTCGCGAGCCCACCATAAGGCCGAATCATCGAATCTCCCTCGCTCGTCAGCCCCGTTGCGCATGGCGCCGCGTGACCGTATGTCTCTCGGCGCCTACCGCGACACTTCCGCGGACGCGAGCCCATCCGACGGAGAAGACCGGTCAGGCGAAACGACGACCACGCCGGGTCGATCAACGACCGTCCACTGCTGTATCGGCAGGAACCCTGCAGGCCTCAAGCTCTTACTATCGCCGGCGTCCCGCGATCGAGCGGTCTCGCCCGACCCAAGCCGTCTGAACCTGCGTTTGATCGCCCGCATGAGGACCGGCGCGGCGCCCGCTCCGGGGAACGCGGATCCGATGCCGCTGAACAGTACCGCGATCACCTTGTATGTGCCCGGCTTGCGTAGGCGTGCCGGGGCGTGGGTCCTGACCCCGCGCCGGTTCGGTCCGGTCCACGACGACCGCAATGTCGAGAGGGGTGCTTCAGGAATCGGAGGGTGCGGGAGATTGCTGTGGGCCGCCTGGACCGGTCGCGCTGTCGAGAGCGCGAAGCGAAACCGTGTCGCGATGGATGAAAGCGTTGCGAGCCGCGGCACGGTCTCCATCGAACCACCACGCTCGGAGCCCTGCATCGTGGAGAGCGCGGACCAAAGGAAGGACGGCGGGCGGAAATCCCCAGTCCACGAGGACGGGCTGACCAAGCCGCTGAAGCTCTCGAACGAAGGACATAACGTCGGGCGGCGGAAGGAGGCAGATTGCCCGCCAAGCCGAAATCAGGCCGAACCGATCGAAGCCACCTTGCTCGACGTCGATGTGGACAACGCCGTGCTCGCGCTCTGCCCATCGGCCAAAGGTCGACTTGCCGGTTCCCGGCACGCCAGACAGCAGCACGAGGGTCGGGGTATCATCAGCGTGAGGCATGTCGGCAACACTCACGACACGCTTCCAGCGTACTCACGGGAGGTCCGTCGAAGCTTCCGGTCAATCGAAGGGGCGCTGCGCACTTCGGTCAGCATGCCCCGAGGCGTGGAAGCAGCGCTCTCGGCGCGATGTGGGACGCGCCTGGCGCCGCGGGCCGAGAAGGTGATGATTGCGGCGTCGTTCTCATGACGGGACCGAGCGTTTGACCAGAGCAATGATCATCCTCCCGGCCTTGCAGCCAGCTCTCATATTCCGGGGTCGTGGTCTTGAAGGGACGCGCTCGTCGCCGACGCAGAGAAACTGTGCTCTGGCACGTGGTGGTGACGACACGGCCAGCCT
Organism: Solirubrobacteraceae bacterium; assembly: GCA_017882465.1. Taxonomy (GTDB): domain Bacteria; phylum Actinomycetota; class Thermoleophilia; order Solirubrobacterales; family Solirubrobacteraceae; genus Palsa-465. The sequence goes on along the minus strand of JADGPN010000060.1, from coordinate 14,784 downwards.
GATGCGCGGCAATAGGCCCCCCGCTGTCGGCTGCACATCGGTCGCTTGACTCGCCACGGACACGCCAGCTCCGTAGTTACGCCCGCTTGATGTCGGCTTTCTTCTGATGCGAACCGCGGACGCCATCTGCAAGATGTGATGCACCCAGAAGGGGCGTGGTGGGCCGGATGCCCGCCCGTGCGCTCGTTCTGCGTCGTACACGCGCACAAACCCGGGGCAAGACGCATGTTTCTACACGCAAGGCTGCATACCGGGAACCGGGGGGTTACTCATGGCGTTAATCGAAGACCAGGAACACGCGACGAACCGGCCGAGGTTCTGTCCGGAATGCGGGCATGCCGCAGGCGACGGAACGTTCTGTCCCGGATGCGGAGCGCCGCTCGCCTCCGGCGTGCACGAGTACGCGACCCCGCCGCCGGACCAGCCGGCACAGACGATGGCCCCGCCGCCGGAGAAGCACGACCACACGACCCGGAACGTTCTCATCGCCGCGGGCGTGCTCGGCGCGGTCGCCATCGCGGTCGCCGCCATCATCATCCTGACCACGTCAAGCTCCTCGTCATCCAACAACACGCAGGCCAGTTATCGGGCGAAGCTGACCCCGGCGCTCGCGCCGCTCATCGCCGCGAACCAGTCACTATCTAGCTCTTTGCAGGCCCTCGACGGGTCGAAGACGACCGTGTCCGCCGCGCAACGCACGACCGTGCTGACCCAGCAGGCGCTGGTGTCCACGCGCGGCGCGGTGGGCGTCCTGGCGGCTCCGAGTTCCGACTCGACCTTGTCCCAGCAGGTGCAGCAGGCCCTGACCGATGAGAACGGGTACCTCCAGGCCGTATCGAGCACGCTCGGGAACCCGGGGACCAGCACGCAGGTGCGGGCGCTCGCGACCGGCGCGCAGAGCGCGCTCGTGCCGCTCGCCGTCGTGGCGCCCGGCGCGCCCTCCAGTCTCACCGGCTCGGACAACCTCATCTCCTGGGCGCAGGGCGCTGCGGCCGCGGCAGCCGCCGCAGCGGCGAAGAACGCGAAGCAGGCGTCCGCGTCCGGCAACTCGTCGTCCGGCAGCTCCGGCAGCTCCAGCGGTTCGTCGGGGTCCTCAGGCGGGTCCTCCGGTGGGGGGACCGTCAGCGGCAGCACGGACTGCGGCGGCGGCATCATCGCCGGGCCGAACACGTCCTGCCCGTTCGCCCAGAACGTGCACGAGGCGTGGCTCGGTGCGCCTGGCAGCACGAACACTCTGCAGGTGTACAGCCCGGTCACCAACCAGACGTACACAATGACCTGCGCGCCCGCCGGGGCGGGTATCACCTGCTCAGGCGCGAACAACGCGTCCGTCTCCTGGTGACAGACAGAGGACCAGTGAGAACACCCTCGCGCGGGCGCCCGTGGTGGCGCTCGCGCGCGTTCATCCTCGCCGTGGTCGCCGTGGACGTGCTAGGCGTCGCCGCGCTCGCCGTCGCGCTCACGCACAGCACCTCGGCGAACCGGGCCTCAACGGCTGCCGGCGTGGCCGTGGTCAGAGCGCACCCTCAGGACCCGCTCACGCAAGCCATTGTCACCGCCGCGCCACCCGCTCCCGTGCCGGTCCGTCACCACCGTTCCCAACCGTCCGCTGCCGCCGCAAGCAACTCCGCGGCGGTTGACACGTCAGTGCTCGCGGCGAGCTTTCAGCAGTTCGCCGCCTCCCAGCCAGGGGCGGTCGGGGTGGCGCTCGCGCCACTCGGCGGCGGGCCAGTCGTGACCTTCGGCTCGCTTCAGGTCGGGCATGCGTGGTCGACGATGAAGGTGCCGGTCCTGACGACCGTCCTGGCTGAACTTGAGCAGCGCAACGGGAGCCTGGGGGCGCAGGGCCGCGATCTCGCCACCCGGGCGCTCGAAGCGTCTGACAACAGCGCGGCGGAGGGGTTGTTCTCCGGTCTTGAGCAGTCCGACGGCGGCTTGGTCGCCGCGAGTTCCGCCGTGCAGGGGACGCTGCGTAGGGCGGGGGACGGGGACACGGTCATCAACACGGCTCCGAACAGCGGCGGGTTCACGACGTGGGGGCAGAGCGAATGGTCCGCGACGGGGGAGGTCAGGTTTTACCGGGCGCTTGCGAACGGGTGCCTGCTGTCCGCCCAGGACACCGGTTACGTCCTCGACCTGATGAGAAACGTCGAGTCTGACCAGCGGTGGGGAGCCGGGTCCGCCGGAATCGCATCCAGTGTGCCGGTCGCGTTCAAGGGCGGGTGGGGGCCCGAGGACGGCGCCGGGTACCTGGTCAGGCAGAGCGCCATCGTCGGCTCCGGCGACCAAGGGTTCGTGCTTCACGTCATGGCGAAACCGTCTGACGGGGCGTTCTCGACCGGCGCGGCGATGACCTCACAAACCGCCGCGTGGGTCGCTCATAATGTTCCCGCCGGCCTGAGCACCGGACACGCGGGCTGCAGCTGAGCCGGGGCGACACGGACGCCCGCTCTTGCCAGATGCGCAGTAGAGCCGGACTTTGCAACGGCACTCCCCTGGCAACGAAGGCGAAACCGGCCGGTGGCCGGCGCGACTATTCTTCTCCGGCGCCGCCGCCGTAGAGGAACGTGAATTGCTGGCGGTGGTAGGCGCGCGTGCAGCGAGTGAACACCGCCGCGGGCGGCGGCACGTTGAATGCCAGGGTGCACCGCCAGCCGCCAGCCGCCGGCCAGCCGGCATCCGCTGTTCGCGCAGGGCCACATCGACGCCCGCACCAGGGGCCTGACCGCCGTGCAGGAGATGCCGCGCGCCCGGATGGCCCACGCCGGCACGCTGGTGCTCGGGCGGATGTCCGGGCATCTCCGGGTTCGCCCCTGCGCGCCCGCCGGCGAGCCGACGGCCAGCATCACCATCATCGCTGCCGCAACTGTCAGTACCGCGCACCGTCTCATCCGTCTCTCCGTTCCGTAGCCCCGAGAGAGCCCTGCGGCCACCGGCCGTCACGTTCACAGTTCCGGGCCCTCGCGCGAGAGTACCGGCCCTGTTCGGATTGGCGCTCCCAGCCGGTACCATCGCCGCGACGCGAAGAGCGCGACGAAACGAGGGGCGATGAGGGGAACAAGCCGGGCAACACGTACTCTGCGACTGGTGCTGGCCGGTGCGGCGGTGGTCTGCGCGGTGGCTGTCAGTGCGAGTGCGGCGCTCGCCTTCCCGGCATGGCCGACGCATCGGTGCGGCAGCTTCCACTATCGGATACCGCCCGAGTACGGGCTCGCCGCCGTGCACTATCGCATCACCGTGTACAACGGTCATGTCAGCTGCAGCACGGCGACGCGCCTCATCCGCGGGTTCTGGCTCGGCAAGCCCGTCCATCACGGCGGGCCGAGCGACGCGCAAAGCTGGTGGACACTGAAAGGTCTCCCGGGATGGCGCTGCCGAGAGGGAGCCGGCGCTGGCAGTTGCACCCGCCACAACAGCATCGCCGCCTACGAGGTCCGGGTCATCTGAGGGTTCACACGGAGCCCGAGGTTCCTCGCGCGAGGACTGGCTCTGCTGGGCCACGGCGCCAGTCCGGCACTACGGCGTATGTGCACACTACGGATAACGCGATGGGTGGGCTCGACCGAGTCACATCTTCCTTCGCGCGCCCTGGCGTCGGTGTTCACTGGCGTGCCGGTCGCTCGCTTCGCTGAGGTGCCCCGGTACGTGACGGGAGAGGCTGAGTGAAAGCCCGCCGGCATCGGATACGGAAGGGCTTCGAGCAAAGCGTTTCGCCCGCGGGCGACCGTCGTGCAACTCAACCGTGCGGGCGTCGTGTCGTCCGGCTCTAACGCATAGGACAGCTTGTCCCGAGCCGGCCATGACCGGTTTGGTGCGCAACAGGTCGCTGAAGGCAAGCACCGCGACGCTGAGAGCCGGCCAGGGCAGACTACGGCCGGGCGTATTCGGTCAGCAGGGAGGCGAGATGCCGAAACGCGGCGACAGCGTCACCCGCGCACTCGGGCGCGCCGAAATCGTGGCGAGGTCTGCGCGCTCAGGCGGGGTACGGGACGAGGCACCACCGCACGGGGTGGCGACGGCGCGTCAAGGTCCGGCGCATCCGAACCGGTCTGAGTGGGTGCGCTGCGCGTTGACCGTCCGTCCGGTGTCGCGCACCGTGCGCGAAGGGTTCGCAGCGACGGGTTTCCGCCCGCCGCCCTGCCGAAGGGACGCCGGTACGCTGCCACCCCATGCGCATCGCACTGTTTCGACGTGCCGCCACCACGACCACCGCCGCGGCGACTCTGCTGCTGGCGAGTTGCTCGGGCGCGGCCACGACCACCGTACCCCCGACCGTAAGCCCGACCACATCCCCGGTGTCCGGCGGGACAACGCAGGCGGCGCCGGCCCATACGACCCCCGCTTCAGCCACCGAGCCGGCGCACCGTAGACCACCCGCGGGACCGGTCGACCGGAACGGTCCGGTTCGCCACACGGGTCCGGCCGGGCTGCCGCTCGTCGGGCGCACCGTCGGCATCGACCCGGGGCACAACGGCGGGAATTTCAACGACCCGTCCTACATCAACCAACTCATCTGGAACGGGCGCGAGATGGAGCATTGCAACACGACCGGCACTGAGACTGACGGCGGCTACACAGAAGCGCAATTCAACTTCAACGTCGCGACCGACCTGGCCGCGGAGCTGGCCGCGCAGGGCGCGCGCGTGGTTATGACTCGGCACACCAACACGGGTGTGGGACCGTGCGTGAACACGAGAGCCGCCATCATCGACCGCTCAGGCGCGTCGGTGGCCATCGACATCCACGCGGACGGCGGCCCGCCAGGGGGTCGCGGCATCGCCATCCTCGAACCGGTCGCCGACGGCCCCAACGACCATGTCATCGCAGCCTCGAAACGCTTCGGTCAGGACGTGCTCACGCAGTTCGAGGCGGTCACGGGAATGCCTTCGAGCACGTACGACGGAATCGGCGGAATCGTGTTCCGCGACGACCTCGCCGGCCTGAACCTGACGACCGTCCCCGAGGTGCTCATCGAGTCCGCCAACATGCGCAACTCGACCGACGCGGCCATGCTGACCGACCCGGCCTTTCAGCGGCTTGAGGCGCAGGCGCTCGACCGAGCCATCCTGCAGTTCCTCACCGCCGCGCCGTGACGTACATGCGCTGGCCGTGAGCACCATTTCTATTGCGGACTCTGTCGGCAGGCCTCGACTGCGATCGACAGGGTGCTGGCAGAGATCGAGGGCAGACAGGAGGCGGCGTGAGGCCGAGGAGCATGGTGACGTCACGATTCGCTCATGGCGACGCTCGCCATGAGGGCGCAAAGGGAGATCTCTCCCTCCGAGCATGCCGACGTTGGCATGCGTGAGCTGGCGCTGGCGGCGCGAGCTGAGTGTCACATCATGCGCTAGTGACACAAAGGCCTGACGTTGAGCACACGTTGTGAACTGGGCATCGCACGCCATCAGTTGACGACGCGTCGGGCGCTCGTTCGGCGTCCTGTGAGCGGGTCGACCCAAGTCATGTACTCGTGCCCCTCCTCGACGTGTGGGCGCGTGCCCCACTCCAGGTAGGCGGCGACGTTGGACGCGTTCGAGACGCGCCCTTCATATCCGCCTGTCTCGCTTGGCATGACTGGGTGCTCTATCCACGCCTCCCGTGTGGCGCCCGACTCGATGGGCGTCGCGTCACGTGCGACCTCGAACAAGCGCCGGGTGCCGCTCCCTACGATCTCGCGGCAGGCGCGTCCTGTCGCGGCGAGTGTCGCCTCAGAGACCAAGTCGGCCATGTTGGGCCCGATGTAGCGGCACTCGTACATCCCCACAGCGTAGATGTCGCCCGCCGGCGTTCAGTGATCCAGGTGACGCGCTCCGCACGCCGGCGAGGGAACGACGAGAGCCGCCCCGTGAGGAGCGGCTCTCGTGTGCCAGGTCGTGTGGATCAGGCGGCGATCAGTCGTCCACGTCCCAGCCGTGGACCTTGGCGCGGTCCATCGCCTCGGCGAGCGTGCACCCGTCGCCGTAGATCCTGAGCGCCTCGCGGAGCGTGATCGTCGGCGTACCGATGCTCTCAGGTTCGGAGCGGTACGCGTCGCTGAGCGTCGTGTCGGGTCCGTACCTCCTGCGCGCCTCTTGCAACGGACGCAGCATCAGGAGGGCGTAGGGGTCGGGCGCGTAGGGGTCGGGGCGTTCCGCCACCGGGCGGGAGGGCGGCAACTCCGACTCGGTGTCGCCGGCGGGCGGGCCAACGTACTCCCACTCGGTGTCGCCGGCGTACGTCCGCTGTGCCGACTGCTCCGCGATGTCGAGCAGCCCGTGAATGAGCCGCGACGCGCCGTTGTCGGCCCAGATCATCTCGAAGTCGTAGACCAACTGCCCGACGACCAGCCAGGGCGCGCTGCTCGGGGGATAAGCTCGCGAACTGCTCGACCGTGATGGCGAACTCGCCCTCGGCGGGCGTCCCAATGTCCTCGAAGCAGGACGCGACGGGGATGATGCTCATCAGCCGCTCTAGCGCCGCGTCGAGCGTGTCCTCACCGATGTCGCCCCACGTGATGCTTTCGATCAGGCTTAGGGCATCGTCGCGGGCTTGGGCGTCGAGCGTGAAGCGGCGGGCGGGCACGTCGGATAGGTTCTGGTCAGGCATGGGTTTCCTCCTCGTCGTAGGTACTGAATGGGTACGTCAGCCGTGGCAGCGCATGTCTGCCCAGGTCATCGCTTAGCGCACGATGTGCGCTCTGAGCGGGCGTTTTGGGCTCGTGGGCATGCCCTCCCATGCCCTCCCGTGCCCCCGTTTCCGTCACTTGTAATGAAGGCGTTTCCGGTTCAAGTCCGGAGGCGGGCTTGGGTTGGGTGGGGGTTACGCGGGTCTCACCGCGGGATCCCCGGTCATCTCGATGGCGCCGCAGCGTCGGCATGTCCAAGCGGTGAGCTCGGGCTCGAGCTTCATGGTCACTGGACAGTCCCACGCGCGGGGAGGGCACAGCTGGAGCCCGTCCGCGACCCGCCACACCGCGGCGCAAATCGACACGCCCGAGAGCGAGCTGTAGAGCGGCCCCGTTCCGTCGGTGAGAAGCTCCCGTGCACGAGCGATGCCACAGACGCTGACCGCGACCGGCCGCTCGAGCCGCTCGGCCAAGCCCAGCAGCGCTTCGCGCCACGGCCCCTCCTTACGCCGGACCGGTACGGCCGCGCGGAACAGCGCTCCACCGCGGTTCTCCGAGTCCGCTGCCACGCGGCGAAGCGCGCTTGCAAGCTGGTGACGCGTTTCCGGAGTCGCGAGCTGCCGAGCCCTCAAGACTTAGCCGCCGAGTCTTCGCAGGAGTAACCATGAGCCAGCTCGCGATCAAGCCGCCACCGATGTAGCCGCACCCGCAGGCGCACCCGCAGCGTGGGCCGCGCCCCCGAATATCCGCCCTCGGAGGTGGCGCGGCGGGTACTCGGGTGAGCGATGGCCGTCATGGCCCCTGATCACCTAAGCGGCGAGAGACGGGTCGCCAGCTCCGGCGTCGAGCGCCGCGATCGCCAACAGGACCATGCCCCGGAGCGCGCCGGGCTCAGACTCGTTGTACAGGGGACTCGACGCGGCGCTGGTGATGATCCGCTCCGTCATCGCCATCCCCTGGGCGCTCACGGGCTCCGAATGTCCAAGCCGCTCGATCATCACATTGAGTACGTCCTCGGCGTCGAGCACCGCCCGGTGGGTCAAGCCGCCGGCCGCGATTGCGGACCAACACCAGACGCAGCTCAAACTGGGTGCGGGTGAGGTGAATCTCTTGGCCCTCGCGCCGGCCAACGTGAGCGGCCACGTCGATCTCCAGGCCGTCAGCCGTGATCACCTCTCCTCCGGCTCTGGAGACACGCGTCCTAAGACCGCCGCCAACCCTGGTCCCGGAGAATCACCTTGAGCGCGCAGGACCTGAGGCCATCGTCGCAAGCCAGCATCCGCCCCTGCGATTCATGGCCTGGCGCTCTCTGATGAGTGACATCGTCGCCTCCAATCAGGGCGTTTCAGTACACGCTCCAGCGTCCCTCCGCGATGTGACGGCGCCGTGCAGATTCGCGCCAGGTCCATCAAGGTTCTGTGAAGCACCCGCACACGGGACCGGGCCCAATCTGACGCATATCGGCCGGCGACCCGCGCACGATCGCGTTGGCGCTGGCATCGTTCTTGCCGGGGTGGGAGGCGCCGGAGCTCGGCGAGTTCTCACTGCCCGACGTCGCGCCGCCCGACGCCGGGCGTGCGCCGGCGGAGACGCTGTCGACGATGGCGCCACCGTTCATGCGCCACATGGTTCTGCGGCACCACCTCGGCTCCCGGCCGCACGCCGGCCCTGATGCGCCGATGGAGATCGGCGGTTGGACGGGACTGCTCGAACGCCGCCCACCGACGCGCTGTCGCTTGCGCTCTGCAGCAGCGACGCCTGGTGATCGCCGCCGTACGCGCGGACGTCGAGCTTCATCGGATCGCCGACGATTGCCCTCAGCGTCCTGTTTCGTGATCCGCGGCCGCGGCGCGATCCGGACGAGCTGTGCCTGGCTCGGTTCACCTCGACGCTGGTGCACGAGGGGTTCTTCGATGAGGATGGGGTGATCTGAGCGCCTGATGGAAACGTGCTGGCGCAGTCGCAGCAACGCGCGATCCTGCAGGCGACGCCGTGGGCCGAGCCCGCCGACCAGCGCTGCTCACCTGGCGGCAAGCACGGTCTCGACGTTCTCCCGGTGGACCGCCTCATACGGCGCGTAGTACCGGATCGATCCGGCCTCGAGCGATCCGGCGATGAGCTGCTGCAGTCCGGCGTCTCGCAGGCTTGGGTCCGTACGGCAGCGCTCCAGCGCACGGATGTACTGCTCCGTCGCGCCGATCAGATCCTGGGAGTAGCCACCTGCGCCGATGATCTCGGGGGCACCGTGATTGGGCAGGATGCGATCGGGAGCCAGCTCCCGAAGCCGGCTCAGGTTGGCCAGGTGCACGTCGAAGCTCTCCGGTTCGTCGACATAGGTGATCGTGTCCTCCATCGTGTCTCCACACAGGAGCAGCTGCTGCTCGGGCAACCAGACGACTGTCGCATCATCGCTGTGGATGTTGGTGTGGATGAGCTCGAGTGGCACCCCTCCGACGGCGAGTGGGCGCCGATCGCGGAGCACCGACGTCGGCAGCACCAGCGGATCGATCGCAGGCGGTCCCTCGTGCTCACCGTGTTCGATCGCGGACTGGGATCGGGTGAGCAGCTCCGCCGTGCGCTCGGAGGCGATCACCTCACAGTCAGCGAAGACGGCGGTGCCGGCGACGTGATCGAGGTGCCAGTGGCTGAGGACGATCGTGAAGCTGCGCACGCCCTGGCTTTCGAGAAACTCGCGGATGTAGCTGGCGTGCTCGATCGAGACGTGTGTGTCGTAGACGATCGCCTCGCGATCATGGACGACGGCGTAGCTGGCAATGCCGAGCGACAGTGCTCCGTCGTCCACCCAGTTCGGTCCCTCGGCAAAGCGATAGCCATCGATGCGCCCGTCGTAGAAGGCGTACACGCCCTCGGCCGGCTGAAGCACGCGCATGTGATGCATCCCCGGCGAGACTAACTGTCCCAGCTCTCACAGGGGGGCACCCTGACCTTGGGATCGGCCGGGGACCTCGCGCAGGCTCTCGCCGGTCTCGAGCAGCGTCTTCAGAGCGGACAGAACGAGTGGCCAGCCTCCGCTGACCAGCTCCGCGACGACGCTCGCAGGTTCGAAGTCGTCGTGGACCACAGTCAGCTTGACCATCTGGCCGGCGGGTTCGATCTCGAAGGTCACCTTCGACCGGCGCGCGCCGGCGAGCCGGCTTTGCCGCTCGTCGCTGAAATCGAGCGCGTCGGCCAGCTCCGGGGTCGTCTTGATGTAGGTCGTGTACACGAACCTGGGCTTCTGCATCGCGGTGTCCTCCAGGGCTCTCTTCAGGTCCGACAGCGCGTGAACCCGGTGTTGGTCGTATTGGTCGATCCAGCGTTCGGAGATCTCGTTGATGGGCGCGGCGTTGAGGTAGTGGAACTTCTCGCGACCACGCCAGAGCGTGGTCACGAGATTGGCCGCCTCCAGCACCGCGAGGCGCTTGCTGACCGATTGCCTTGCCATGTCCAAACCGGCGCACAGCTCCCGCAGGGTCTGCCCGCTGCGGGCATTCAAGCTGTCGAGCAGGCGGCGGCGGCTCGGATTCGGTGACTTCCATCACGGCACTCGGCGCCGGCTGCCCGGAGAAGAGCCGCAGCGTGCCGCCGGGAGTTGGATCGCCCTCGACGATCCGCGTCCACCATCCAGAGAGACCCTCGGTCGTCGTGAGCGCCTCGCCGACGCGCGCGGGCGGTGCGGCAATCCCCACGCGATGACGGATATCGGCCATGTCTTCCTCCTCCTTTGAATCGGTGGCGATGAGCGATTCCCGCTGCCGGCTGGCCGGCGCTGGCGATATGCAGCCATCTGGCTGCTTATCATATGCAGCCCAATGGCTGCATGTCAACCTGGGCCCACGGACGGTTCCGCCCACGGCGCCCCCCGGGGTACGGTTCGAGTCATGCGCTTCGTCTACTTCGAGCCAGGGGATCCCCGGCTCATCGCGGATGTCCTGCCGGTCTTGGCGCAGCTGCGGCCCCACCTGACGCCTGAGACGTTCGACGCCGTCTGCCGGGAGGGCTACCCGCAGGGGCTGAGATTCACTGCCCTCTACGACCCGGAGGGCCGCTGCGTGGCGGTCGCAGGATGGCGCGTCATGGCCACAACCGTCCTGGGGCGCAAGCTGTACGTCGACGACCTGGTCACCGCGGACGAGGCTCGAAGCCGCGGATGCGGTCACGCGCTGCTCGAGGAGCTGGAGGGCCGCGCACGCGCAGAAGACTGTGCGGCGATCGATCTCGATTCCGCGACCTGGCGCACCGAGGCGCACCGGTTCTACATGCGCGAACGCCTGAGCATCACCAGCTTCCACTTCGCGCGTGTCCTGGACCAGCCGTAAGGGCCCCAGAGGAGTGCGGAGCTAGCGATCGGAGCGGCTTCCGGGCGCACTCGTGCACGACCCGGATGGCGCGCCGGCGATGAGAGTCTCGATGGCGAGACGCCGCAGACGCCGGCTCGACGGCGCCCGCCGAGCGCGCCGAGCCCGGCGAGCGCGGCGAGCGCGATTGCCAGCGAGAGGGGCCACCGAGAGTGCCGTGGCACGCCGTGGGCGTGGAGAGGCGGCGGTCGCGGACGGGGGCATGTTGCTTAGCTTAAGGTCGGCCTGGGTACCGCCACGTTGAGGTCGACGCCTGGCAGGGAAACCGGCTCAGCCGGCGGCCACCCATACGTCCGTCGGACGGCCTACGTGGCTGCGAAGGTGGTGCTCAGAGCGGGCCCGCTGACGAGCGTCTGGTAGACGACGCAATAGCGCTCGGTCAACTTCCGCAACGTCTCGAGCTGCCCCTCGTCGGCGTCCGTGTCAAGCTCGAAGAACAGCCGAATGGCAGAGAAACCGACCGGCGCCTCACGGTCCACGCCCAACGTGCCGCGGAAGTCCAGATCGCCCTCGGCGCGAACGCGGCCGGAGAACACCGAGATCTCCAGCGATGCCGCAACTGCCCTCAGCGTGACGCCGGCGCACGCGACGAGAGCTTCGAGCAGCATGTCACCGGAGCACAGCAGCGAGCCGTCGCCTCCACTGGCCTCGTGGAGCCCGGCCTCGGCGATCGCGCGTCCGGTCTGCACCGAGCACGACACGCCCTCCCCCAGGGTGCCGGTCGCCGACAGGGTGATCACAGCGGCGCCCGGCTCGTCAGCGTAATGAGCCTTCAGCGGCGCCTGCAGCGCCCGCAGTTCCTCGCGTCGCACGGCCAGGATTCTATCCGCTCCCTCGTGAGCGATTCCGGCGTACGCTCATGTCGGCCAGATGGATATGCATCGTGAAATCGCGAGGGCCCGAGTCGAGGTCGCCCTGGGGACGCCGGATGTGCCCTTCATGCCCTGGTGATATCGGCACAGCTGTTCGTCGATACCGTCGGTGGAAGGCGCCCGCGCGCGACCGGCGCCGCCGTGGCCGTTCACTTCGGAGGTGCGCGCCCTCGGCTCACGCCGGTTAAGTTTAAGTGTCGCGAAGGCATGAAAACGTAACACTCGTGATCGCGGGCACCAGATCACCAAACAGAGGGGACAGGAACGGTGGCCCGCCGCAATAGTTGCGCATGAACCAATCTGGGCTCGCCCGCAGCGAGGCGTCAGGTCAGCGAGGCGGCGGGGATGCTCAACGCGAGTTCGTCGCCGATCCTGATCACGGCATCGCAGAACGCGTCAACGTGTTCGAGCTCGGTCCGCGCATTGATGAAGCACGGGCGTATGGCGAAGCGGCCCTTGACCACGGTGGAGCTGGGCAGGTAGGGCGTCTCCGCCACGAGCCGGCGAAGCAAGGCGGCGTTCAGTGCGTCGAGGTCGTCGGTCGCCTCGGTGCGGTAGCGCAAGCAGCAGATCGAGAGCACGGGCTCGGCCACCAGTTCGAGGCGATTGCTGAGGCGCACCCGTGACGCGAGGTGGCGGGCGAAGTCGTTGTCGCGGCGGATGCGCTCGCGTACGCCGCGGCGGCCGAGCTCGCGCAGAATGCTCCACACGACAACGCCGCGCGCCGGAGCGGAGAGCTCGACACCGAAGTCCGCATACGGGACGCCCATGCTGTCGAGGGAGACGCGCACGTCGTCCGGCTCGGCGAACGCGCCCTCCAGATACGCGGAGGACTCCTGCGTGAACGCGCGATGCAGGATCGAACGGTCGCGTACGAAGGTCGCCGCGATGCCGACCGGGGCGCCCAGCCACTTGTGCGGATCGACGATCGCCGAGTCGGCGAGCTCGATGCCGCGATAGAGCGGTTCGAGCCGCTGATCGAGGATCCCTGGCAGCCCGTACGCGCCGTCGACGTGAAACCACGCGCCGTGCTCTCGTGCGAGCTCTCCGGCGCCGCGCAGGGGATCGATCGCCCCGGTGTTCGTCGTACCGGCGGTCGCGATCACGGCGAGGGGGAGGATCCCCGCGGCGACGTCATCGGCGAGCGCCTGCGCCAGCGCGGTCAGGTCCAGCCGCTGCCGATCGTCGGTCGCGATGTGGCGGACGCTGCGACGACCGAGCCCGAGCACGCCGGCTGCGCGCTGGACCGTGTGGTGCGCCTCCTCAGATGCGTAGAGCGCCACCGGCAGCGCCACCGGCGTGGAACCCAACCCATCCGCGGCCGGGTCGATTCCCGCCTGCTCCAGCGCCCATTGCCGTGCGGCGCCGAGCGCGACGAGGTTGGCCACCGAACCACCGCTCGAATACACGCCCTTCATGTGCCCGGGCAGCCCGCACAGGTCCGCTAGCCAGTCGAGCGAGAGCTCCTCGAGCCGGTTGAACGCGGTGATCGTGTAGCGCTGCGGCGAGGCCACGGTCGCGGCGAGCGACGCGACGGCCGGAATCGTGCCCGGGCCGGCCGTGACCCAGCCCCAGAACCCCGGTTCGCTCAGCCGCGTTCCATTCGGGATCACGGTGCGCGCGAGCTCCTCGATCACCGCCTCGCCACCGACGCCCTCCACCGGCAGCGGACGATCCAGGGCCATCGACCAGTCAGCGTGCCGCGTCATCGCATCGCCATGCTCCGCAAGCAGGAACTCGTCGAGCGCGGCGCCGATCCGGCTCAGATACGCACCCAGATTCCCCGTCTCGGCTCGCCCGTCCATCCCACCCTCCTTCAGGTTTCGAGTGGCAGACTAGCGTCGCGAGCGATCGCCAGCTGCCCGTGGAGCAACACGGGCTCCGGGTCCCATGGCTCACACAGTTTCAAGTCGGTGCATGGACCCAGTACCGTGGTCAGCTTCACTGCATGAAAGGGAGCGGACATGCGCACCGCAGCTCGCAGGACTGAGAACGTCACGGAGGCCGGGCGATGAAGGGGGACGGGCTCCTGATCACGCTGGTCTTCGGGTGGATATTGTGGCGGTTCGCGCGACGCCACGGCACGCTCGGCGACAGGGCGTTCGGAACCTCGTGGCGGCGTTTCGACTGGCGCCGCAGGGACTGACCCGCCCCTCCGCCCCGGCCGAGTCAGCCGCTCGGGCTAACCGGCATCCGCCGGTTCGGCGTCGGGCTCGGGCTCGGAGCTGACCTCGGGCTGCGAGGACGGCTGCGCCTTCTCGTAGGCACGCTCCTCCTCAGTGTCGCGATATCCGCGTGCAGGCCGTCCACGAACGGCCAGGTGTCGGGCACACCACCCCTGGGTTCTCTGGAATGGGGCGGCCGCGGCCATACGTTGGCCGTATCGCCCAACCAAACCTTTCCAGCGGGAGAACTCAAATGCCATCCATCACCAACATCCTCAGCCACCGGTCTCGCTTGATGCCGGCCCTCGCAGCTGTGATCAGCGCGATCGCAATCGCGCCCGCTGCGGCGCCCGCCTCGACAACCTGGTTCGGATCCAGCCTCAACCACACCCCCGCCAACGCCGGCTCGACCTGCTCCGATGACGGCGTCGGCAACCCCGGCGACCGCTGCACGCAGGTCGGCTCGTTCTATCCCGGGTTCTCCGGCCGTGCGCAGTCACCCAGAAACGGCACGATCACCGCGCTGAAGCTCCGCCCCCAGGGACCGATGACGTTCGTGGCGAAGGTCGTCAAGGTTCGCCGCCTGTCCGCGAACCATCACAGCGGGCAGGCCGAGGCCATCGTCAGCAGCCGCCAGATCACCGTGCCCGGCCCGACCCAGGACCAGATGGACAACGGTGACTACCCGATCGTGAAGGCCTCCGTGCACCTCAAGGTCCAGAAGGGACAGGAGCTCGCGATCGACACCACGAGCAACACCGCCGAGTACTGCTCCGATGGGACCC
>JADGPN010000059.1 GCA_017882465.1 Solirubrobacteraceae bacterium | reverse complement strand
TCGAAACCGGCGGCGATTGCTATACAGAGAAGCTTGGCTGCGTTCGGAGACCATCTCTCCCATGCCTGACAGCGGGCCCAACGGTCACGCTGTGGAGGCCCGCGATATCTCCCGCCAGTACGGCGAGGGCGCGACCGCGGTGCACGCGCTGCGCGGAGTCTCACTCGACGTGGTGCGCGGCCAGCTGGTGGCGGTGATGGGGCCGTCCGGCTCGGGCAAGTCGACCTTGATGCACTTGCTGGCCGGGCTCGACAAGCCGACCACCGGGACGGTCACGATCGCCGGCACGGAGATCACGGCACTCGACGACGCCCACATGACCCGTCTGCGCCGAGAGCACATCGGCTTCGTGTTCCAGTTCTTCAACCTGCTGCCGATGCTGACTGCGGAGGAGAACGTGGTGCTGCCGCTGACGATCGCCGGCGAGAAGCCCGATCGCGAGTGGCTCGACGAGCTGCTCTCGAAGATGGGCCTGGCCGCCCGCCGGGGACACCGTCCCTCAGAGCTGTCGGGCGGTGAGCAGCAGCGAGTCGCCATCTCCCGCGCGCTGGTCACGCGCCCGACGATCATGTTCGCCGACGAGCCGACCGGCAACCTCGACTCGCGGACCGGCGGTGAGATCCTGGAGCTGCTCCGCGACTCCGCGGCGACCTACGGGCAGACGATCGTGATGGTGACCCACGAGCCGCGCGCCGCGTCGATCGCCGACCGGATCCTGTTCATCGCCGATGGGTTGATCGTCCAGGAGATGACCGAGGCCAACGCCACGGATGTGCTCGAGGTGATGGGCAGCCTCCAGTCGTGACCCGCGTTGCGCTCAAGGGGCTCCTCGGCCGCAAGCTCCGGGTGGTGCTGACCGCGATCGCGATCGTGCTCGGCGTGGCGATGGTGAGCGGCACCTACATCCTCACCGACACGATCAAGTCCGCCTTCTCGACCGTCTTCACCCAGGTCTACAAGAACGCCGATGCGGTGATCAGCGGCAAGAGCGCGATCGGCAACGACAACGGCAACAACGGGCGCGCAGCGACGCCGTCGCTCCCCGCGTCGCTGCTGGCTGAGGTGAAGCGCCTGCCGGGAGTGGCCGTCGCCTCGGGAGGGGTGAGCGACACCGCGCAGCTGGTGGGCCGCAACGGCAAGGTGATCTCGCGCGGCGGCGCGCCCGGCCTGGGGTTCGCGTATGTGTCGGGCGGCGAGCGCTTCAACCCGCTCGTCCTGACCGGGGGGAACTGGCCGAGCGCGCCGGACGAGGTCGCGATCGACGGTTCCACCGCCCGCAAGGACGGGTTCTCCCTCGGTCAGCAGATCGGCGTCATCGCCCGGGGCGCGGTGCAGCGGTTCAAGATCGTGGGCACGGTGAAGTTCGGCTCGGTCTCCTCGCTCGGCGGGGCGACGATGTCGATCTTCACGCTGCCCACCGCCCAGCTCCTGTTCAACAAGCAGGGGCGCTATGACTCGATCGACGTCGCAGCCGCCCACGGCGTGCCGCCACAACAGCTGGTGCGAGAGATCCACCCGCTGCTGCCGGCCGACGGTCAGGTCAGGACGGGTCAGGCGCAGGCGCAGCAGGCCACCAAGGACACGAGCGGCTTCCTGAACATCTTCCAGTCCTTCCTGCTCGCCTTCGGCGGAATCGCCCTGTTCGTCGGGGCCTTCGTGATCGCCAACACGCTCTCGATCACGATCGCCCAGCGCACGCGCGAGCTGGCGACGTTGCGCACGCTCGGGGCCTCGCGACGCCAGGTGCTCCGCTCGGTGCTGCTCGAGGCATTGGTGATCGGACTGCTGGCATCGGTCGTCGGCCTGATCGCCGGGCTCGGACTGGCGCGCGGACTGAACGCGCTCCTGGTCTCCTTCGGCATCGACCTGCCGCAGACGGCCACGGTGTTTGCCACCCACACGATCGTGATCTCGCTGCTGGTCGGCGTTCTGGTCACGCTGGCCGCCGCCCTCCGTCCCGCCTGGCGAGCCACGCACGTTCCGCCGATCGCCGCCGTGCGCGAGGGTGCCGTGCTGCCGCCGTCCCGGTTCGCCCGCTTCGGTCCCACCGCCGCGATCGCCACGATCGCCCTGTCAGTCGCGCTGATGCTCCTGGGACTGCTGGCCAGCGGCCTCTCGACGACGCAGCGACTGCTGGCGATCGGGATCGGTGCGGCGCTGCTGTTCGTCGGGGTGTCGATGCTGGCGCCGAAGCTGGTGCCGCCGATCGCGCGGATCCTCGGCTGGCCGGCGGCGAGGTTCGGCGGCGCCTCGGGCGTGCTGGCCCGCGGGAACTCGGCGCGGAATCCGGCCCGCACCGCGTCCACCGCTTCAGCGCTGATGATCGGGCTCGCCCTGGTCACATTCGTCGGCGTACTGGCGGCCGGCCTGCGGACGAGCTTCGGCAATTCGGTGGATCAGGTGTTCATCGCCAACTACGCCGTCACCGCCAGCGACAACTTCAGCCCGATCAGCATCGCATCCGCCAAGGCTCTGACCCCGGTGCCGGGTGTGGAGACGATCTCGGGCGTGCGCGCCGGTGACGGGCGCGCATTCGGCTCCAGGGTCACGGTCACCGGCGTCTCGCCGGATGTCGGCAGGGTGATCTCGGTCAAGTGGACCGCGGGGGGGCCGCAGACGCCGGCCGGGCTCGCGAGCAACGGCGCGTTCGTATCCAAGGACTACGCCACGGCGCAACATCTGCATGCCGGCTCTCCGCTGTCGGTCGAGACACCGTCCGGGGCAAGACTCGCGCTGTCGGTGCGGGGCATCTTCTCGCCACCGAGGGGAGGCTCTCCCTACGGTGACATCACGATCTCGACGGCGCGGTTCGACTCCGAGTACCAGAACCCGCAGAACGTGTTCACGTTCGTCAACATGCGGGGTGGCGTCACCGTCGCCAACACGCACGTGCTCGAGGCCGCGCTCCGCAGCTTCCCGGATGCGAAGGTCCAGACCAAGACGCAGTTCAAGCAGAACCAGCTCCAGGGACTGAACATGCTGCTCAACCTGCTCTATGTGCTGCTGTCGCTGTCGATCGTGGTGAGCCTGTTCGGGATCGTGAACACCCTGGTGCTGACCGTGTTCGAGCGCACGCGCGAGCTGGGCATGCTGCGCGCAGTGGGCATGAGCCGGCGGCAGGTGCGGCGGATGATCCGCCACGAGAGCATCATCACCGCCCTGCTCGGCGCCACGTTCGGAATTCCGCTCGGCGTCATCCTGGCGCTGATGGTGGGCGTCGCGATCAAGTACGCGGCCTTCACGATCCCCTGGGGCACACTCGTCGTGTTCGTGATCGCGGCGATCATCGCCGGCATCATCGCGGCGATCTTCCCCGCCCGGCGCGCGGCACGACTCAACGTGCTCGCGGCGCTGCAATACGAATAGTGCCCGTCCCGGGCTCGGGGTTTGGCGCTTCGCAGGGCCGCTGTCATCCCTGGTGATCGCCGCACCCGGATGCTACGAATAGCCGGTGAAGGTCGAGGATCCGAACCTGACCGTGATCATCGCCGTCGGTGCCGCACTGGTCGTGGCGCTGGCCGGCGCCTGCGTGATCCTGGCCGTCGGCGAGCCGGTCCCGACCGCGCTGTGGGCGGCAGCGAGCGCCCTCAGCGGCGCACTCGTCGGAATCCTCGTCCCGCCGTCGCGGGGCAGCACGGCAGCCGAGACCGCCGCGGCGCAGGCCGCCTTCTCCGTCGCTCATTCCCAGGCCGTCGACGCCGCGACGCAGGCGGCCAAGCCGCTCACCGATGCCGGACGGCAGGACGACGCTCCCGCCGAAACGCGGCTGGCCGCCGACGCTGCCGGGCTCGCGCTCGAGGAAGTGAAACGGCAGACCCCGGGTCTCGATGCGCTCATGCGCTCGATCTCCCGCGCCAACCTGACTCCCGAAGCCGCCGCCGCCGCGGGTGCGACCGCTGCTCTCGCCGGCCACCAGGCCGCGGCACAGCACGCGGTCTCGGACGCGCAGGTGAACGCGGGCCAGGTGCGAGCCGATGGGGCGCACGCGCGAGCCGCCGGGGCCGAGGCGGCGCAACCGGCGCCGAGCGCGCAACTCGCCCGCAGCCGGATCATGACGGCCGCGGCCAAGGGCGCTGCGACGGCGCCTCAGGACGCGGTCAAGGCCGGTGTCGATGCCGCACAGGCAGTCGGCCCCGACGGGCTGAACTGGCGGATCATCGTGCTGCTGATCGTCGCCGCGGCCGCATTCCTCGTCGGGATCGTGTTGTCGCTCCAGACGGGCCACGAGCTGGCCTCCGCGCCCACCGAGTACGACACCGCGGTCAAGAACGCCGCCGACACGCTGGTGGCTCTCGGCTCGGCCGCCGGCGGCGCCGCTCTCGGCCTGCTCGCTCCCTCCTCCTCGACGAAGGCGCCGGCGAACGGCTGATCGGCCTCGGGCTTGGAGCCTGCCTCAAGACGCTCGCACGCGTCCGGCGGCGGCGGATCGTCGCGATGGCGCGTCTCTCAGGTGGCGACTTCAGGTGCTCGTTCTTCAGCCGCCGCCTCGGTGAGCTCCACCCGGCCGCGGGGAAGCCAGAGGATGGAGACGACGAACGTGGCGGCCATCACGCCGGCCATGATGTGGAAGACGGTTTGGGTGGAGTGGGCAAACGCGACCTGCACGTCATGCACCAGCGACGCCGGCTGGCCCGAGGCGGCGCGGGTCCCCGGGGCGCCGGATCCGAACGACGCGGCGACCCGGTGCGCCACCGAACTCGGCACGCCGCCGTTGATCAAGGCGCTCGAGACGTTGGTCCGGTTCTGAGTGATCAGGATCGCCCCCAGGACCGCCAGGCCGAGGCTGGCGCCGAAGTTCCGCGCCGTCTGGGTGATCCCGGTGACCTCGCTGTAGCCCGTGCTCGGGGCGCGGTTGACGGCGTCGGTGCTGGCCGGCCCGAGGATCAGGCCCACGCCACCGCCGGCGATCGCCACGTACACCCATTGGGCGCTCAGCGACAGATCGGTGAGCTTGCCGGCCAGCAGGTAGAACCCGACCGCGGCCATGGCGCTGCCGATCACCACGGACGGCCGCGCACCCCGGGCGTCGAGCATCCGGCCGCCGATCTGGGCCATGACCACGAACCCGAGGAAGAAGTACAGGAGGTAGAGCCCGGCGTTGCTCGGCGTCTGCCCCAGCGAGACCTGCGCGTAGACGCTGGCGAAGAAGAAGTACGGCACGAAGACAACGGACATCAGCGCGAGCACGACGTTGTCGACCGCGAAACCGCGGTCACGGAAGATCTGCAACCGCAGCAGCGGATCCGGCGTCCGCAGCTCCCAGGCCACGAACGCCCCCATCAGGATCACCCCGGCCACGATGCAGGCCCAGGTGCTGACAGCGCTCCAACCCCACAGGCTCGACTGCTGCAACCCCAGCACGGTCAGGGTCATGGCCCCGGTGACCAGGACCGCGCCGCGGTAATCGAGCTTGGTCGGCCGGGTCTCGCTGTCGGGCTTGGAGATGTGGATCAGGATCAGCGCGATGATCGCCACCGGGATGTTGATCCAGAAGATCGCCCGCCAGGTCCATTGCGTGAGGTAGCCGCCGGCGATCGGGCCGATCGCGGTCAGGCCGCCCGAGATCCCGAAGAAGATCGCCATCGCCTTGCCCCGCTCGCGCAACGGGAACGACGCGACCACGATCCCGACCGCCGCCGGGAACATCAGCGCCGCGGTGGCGCCCTGGATCACGCGGAAGGTGATGATCCACGGCTCGGCCAGGGCGCCGGTGGGCGTGAAGCCGCAGCACGCCGAAGCGAGCGCGAAGCCGATCACGCCGACCACCACCATCTGCCGGCGCCCGAACACGTCGCCGAGCTTGCCGCCGAACGCGAACAGCGCCGACAGCGAGAGCAGATAGCCGTTGACGATCCACTCAGCCCCGGTTGTCGACAGGGACAGGTCCTTCTGCAGATCGGGGATCGCGATCACCACGATCGTCTGGTCGATGAAGGTCATCGCGACCGCGAACACCATCGCGGCCAGCACCAGATTCTTGTTGGCGACCCTCGTCACCGCGCGACATCTTCGCGCACGCGGGCGGTCGTGGCAAGCCGAGATCTAGCGTACGGCCACGACCTCACGCCGAGGAGCCGGGCGTTTTGGCGCGGGTGCGCGCGTTGCCGTCGGAGGCCGGCGGTCGCTCGATGGTCGCGGCGCGCTCGATCGTGGTCCGGATCCCCCGCTCGACGGCGTCGATCAAGTACGGCCGCAGCGCCTCGGGCGCGATCGTTCGCCGCACCGAGCCCATGCGCACCGCGCGCTGCACGCTGTGGGTGGCGTCGAACTGGGCTGCGAACTCGCCGCGCTTCTCGGCCACGACGTCTGCGAACAGCGCCGAGCGCTCCGCTCGCAGCTGCTGGCGGGCCACGCCATCGGCCGCCTCGATGCGGGCATCGAGATCGACGATCCGCTGGTCCTCGCGCGCGGCCTGCTCCACCTCTCGCGCGAACACCACACCCGCGGCCGGTGCGCCCCCGATGACCGACGCGTGCGTGCCCTCGAGCGCCACTGTCTCGAGCTGATCGTTGAGGCGCTGGGAGAAGACGACGAACGCACCGCCGTGGATGCGCGAGATCACGCAGAAGACGATCGGGCCGTCGAAGTTGACCACGGACCGGCCGATCTCGGCGCCGAACTCGAGCTCGCACCCGCGCATCGACTCCGGCGAGCCGTCGAAGCCGGCCAGGTTCGCGAGCACAACGACCGGCACGCGGCCGCTGGCGGCGTTGATCGCGCGGGCGACCTTCTTCGCCGAGCGCGGGAACAGGGTGCCCGAGGTCCAGAGCTCGGGACCGTCGGCCGGGATGAACCCGTGGCGGGAGAGCGGCCTCGACTCGAGTCCCAGCAGCGTCACCGGCCACCCGCCGAGGTGGGCATCCCACACGACCGCCGTCTCCGCGCCACGCATGTCCGGCCAGCGCTCCAGCGGCGCATGGTCGGCGTCGATCGCCGCACGCATCACGCTGCGGATGTCGAACGGCTGCTTGTGGCCCGGATTGGTCTCGGCCGAGAACACGTCGCCGACGCGCTGCAGCGGCGATCCCGGAGCGGAGTGCGGCGAGTCGCTCACGTCCCGGTCACGCGGATCACTGCTGGCGGCGCGGCGCGGGAAGCGCTCGCCGGGGGCGACGTAGGTGTGCTCGTGGTGCTCGAGCAGGATCCGGCACGCGGCGGCGAGGTCGTGGGCCCAGTACTGGGCCTGCCCGTTCGGGCCCATGATCCGCTCATAGCCGCCGATCCCGAAGTTGTCCTCAGCCGAGACGGTGCCGGAGTAGTCCAGAGCCTGCTTGCCGGTCAGCACCATCGCGCTCGCGGGAGTCATCACCAGGATCCCGCGCGTGTGCATCAGCATCGTCGCCTCGGCGTTGAAGTAGGGCTGCGCGCCGACGTTGATCCCGGTGACGACGATGTTGATCTCACCGCCGGCCTGGGTGAACTCGATGATCCGCCGCAGCACGGCTGAGATCCAGTCCATGGTCTCAGTACCGGAGTCCATCGCGATCTTGGCGCCCGCCGAGAGCGCGAACCAGTCGATCGGGAGCTCCGCGCGGTCGGCCAGTTCGATCGCCGCGATGATCCGGCGGCACTCGGGCTCGGACAGCGACCCGAGCGCGTGGGTCGGGTCACCGAGCAGCGTGATCCGTGCCATGCCCTCGGGATATCGGGCGGTGCGGTTGCGCATGAGTCCGGCCACGACTCCGCCGGTGTTCATCGCCGCCGGTCGCTGCACCGGACCCAGCCGGCCGTCCTCATCGAGGTCGTACTCGGTGAACTCACCGTCATGGCCCGAGGTCAGGCGCCTGACGATCTCGATCGGATGGGGTGCGCCGCGACGGCGTGCCGCGATGATCCGGCGAGCGCCCTCGTCGAGGGGCTCGATCGGCCGCTCCGGCTGGTCGTCGACCTCGAGCACGGTCTCGCCGCCGGCCCCGAAGATGCGCAATAGGCGGGGGCGGACCTGTCGGTCGGGCTCGCGGAAGCGCCCGTTGACGAGCAGCATCTCGAGCCCGAGGCCCACGGTGGCCGGTGTCAGGCGCCCGATCAGCTCGGTGATCTCCTCGGGCGAGAGGTCGATCTCCGGCCACACGTACAGAAACAGGCGGTTCCAGTACAGGCGGCGGCTGGGCGGGCGGTGGCTCTGGACGGTCCGGATCGCCTCGAGGCCCTCGATCAGCATCCGCTCGAACTCCGGAAGCGCGACCACTCTGCCGTCCCCGCCCCGCACCGGCGTCAGGTCGCGCACCTCGGCCAGGGCGAACAGCCGCTCGTCACGCGGGTTCTCGCGGGCGACGCCGTGGAACAGGTACACGTCCTCGCCGGAGGAGATGCGCTCGAGCGCGAACCTCTCCAGTCGCCACAGCATCAGGCGCTCGCCCATCGTCGGGTGCAGCCCGCGCAGCGGCTCGTCCTCAATCAGGCCGCCGGGTCCGGGGCGGAACGTGAACAGGTCCACGGCCGACATGCCGCGGCCGCGCGCCGGCGCTGCGACGCCGACGACGATCCGCTCGGTGGCCACCGGGAAGGCCACGGCATCGAGCGCCTGGCGGAGCGCCGGCGCGAGCTGCGCGGCGGCCGGCTCGATATGCTCGGAATAGAGATCCACCATCACCGGCTCGTGCTCGGGCAGCAGCGTGGCGTGGGCGGCACAGGACCGCGCCGCGGCGGCGAGATCCGACAGCTCGACGAACGCCGTCAGGACATGGTGAGTGCGCCCCGCGCGCTCATAGGAGGCGGTCAGGATGCGCTGCCTGTCGACCTCGATCTCCTCGAAGCCCCTCAGCTCGCGGGTCCGGTAGTAGCGGCGCAGCATCACCTCCAGCAGCGGCCGGCGCAGCGACGCCGGCGCCGTCGTCAAGCGGCGGCTCAGCAGCGGGGCCAGGGGAAGCGGGCAATCGACGAGCGTGACGATCGAGCGCTCGAGGTCCTCGGCCCTCGCCTCCTGCCCGAGCGCGTCCAGGAGCAGCCCCATCTCGGCATAGGTCTGCTCATGCGAGGCGGTGATCAGCGGCTCGTCGAAGTAGCGGAAGCGCGTCTCGCGGGCGAGGTCGGCCAGCATCTGGTCCCGGCCCTCGGTGGCCTCGATCAGACGCGTCAGCGCATCGCGGAAGTCCTCGCCGACGTATCCGACCAGGTCGGCGGCCTGCTCGAGGCGCCGGTCCAATACCGCGATCATCGCGCCGCGAGTGGCGGGGTCGCGCTGATCGGAGAGGAACAGGCGGTAGCAGGCGTCTTCGAGGGCCGAGCTGCGCTCAAGCCCGGTGACCCCGTAGTGGCCGAGCGCCCGCATGAGGCGAACGATGAACTGGGCCGGCAGTCCCTCAGCCCGAGCGTCGAGCGAGCGAAGGTATTCGTACAGATGCTCCTGGGGGCTGCGCAGCAGATCCTCCTCCGGCTCGGAGAGCTCACGCTGGGGATGGGTGAGCGCGCGCAGGTCGGCGTAGATCCCCAGCAGCCGGTGCTCGCCGGGGATCAGCGCCGGATCGCAGGCCAGCATGTCCGAGCACTCTCCATGCAGGTCGGCGACGATCCGCCGGACCTCGACGGGCTCGACGTCGTAGCCGAGTGCGAGCCGCTCCAGCCGACCGAGATTGTCGCGGCAGCGTCCAGGTGCCTCGAGCGGGGCTGTGTGCAGTCGGGTGAACTCGAGCCATCCTCCGGCGCTCGCCGGCTTGGCGCTGTCCAGAGGCTCGATTCGCACGATCGGAGCCTGAGCGCCGAGGTGCACATTGGCAGCGGTCATCACCTCGCGTACCCGCCCCCGGAACGGGGCCACGTACGAGGACTCCATCTTCATGCTCTCGACCACGGCCACCACATCGCCGGCGGCCACCACATCGCCGGGAGCGACCGGGATCGCGACCACCACCGCCGGAGCGCGGCTGCGCACGATCCCGCCGTCGTCGCGCGCAACCCGGTGTGAGACGCCATCCACCTCCACGAGCAGTTCGGTGCCCTGCGCCGAGATGACCGTGCGATGGAACCGGTCGCCGATCTGCAGGCGGCGCTCGTAGCGGCCGAGGCGCTGTACGCCCACCTCAACGATCACCTTCTCCACCTCGAGCCGGTACGAGGAGGGACCGATCTGGTTGACCACGACGCGGTGGCGGCTGCCGCGGTGGCGCACCTCGATCGTGCGCGAACGCTCGGTCTCGATCTGCGGGCGGCCGCGCCGCGCGAAGGCGAAGAAGCGCGCGCGATCATCGGCCGTTGCCTCGTCGGCCAGCTCGATCGCGGCAGCGAGCACCGCCACCTCGCCGTGGCGCGCCGGGATCGTCTCACCGCGCACCTGGAGACCGTCGAGCCAGCCGGTGTCGATATCGCCGGCCAGCAGCTCTCCTCGCCCCAGCAGCTCAAGCAGGAAGGCCTGGTTGGTGGTGCCACCGTCGATCACCACGGTCGTCTCCGAGAGCGCCCGGCGCAGGCGGGTCAGGGCCTCCGCGCGATCGCCGCCCCAGGCGATGATCTTGGCGATCATCGAGTCGAACTCGGCCGGGATCACGTCACCCTCGCCGACGCCGGTATCGATCCGAACTCCGGGGCCCGTCGGCAGGCGCAACAGCTCCACGCGACCCGGCGCGCTGGCAAAGTCGGACGCGGGGTCCTCAGCGTTCAGCCGGGCCTCGACGGAATGACCTCGAGCCGAGGGCATCTCGCCCTCGAGCCGCCCCCCAGCGGCGACGTGCAACTGCAGCTTGACCAGATCCACCCCGGTCGTGACCTCGGTGACCGGGTGCCCCGCCTGCAGCCGGGTCTTGACCTCCATGAACGAGAACGCCCCAGTCGGGGTGTGGCACAGAAACTCGACCGTGCAGGCGCCGCGGTAGCCGGCCTCGCGAGCGAGTCGCGCACCGGCCTCGCGCAGCTGCCGGTTCTGCTCGCTGCTCAGCGCCGGGCTCGCGGACTCCTCGATCACCTTCTTGTGACATCGCTGGACCGAGCAGTCGCGCACGCCCAGGGCCCAGACCGCGCCCTGCCCGTCGGCGATCACCTGCACCTCGACGTGGCGCGCCGGGCTGATGAGGCGCTCGAGCAGCACGGTGGCGTGGCCGAATGCCTCCCGCGCCTCGGCCCGAGCGCTCTCGAAGGCCGAGCTCAGGTTCTCGATCGAGTCCACCCGGCGGATCCCGCGACCGCCGCCGCCGGCAGCTGGCTTGATCACCAGCGGGAAGCCGATTCGAGCTGCGTGCTCGAGCGCGTCCTCGAGCTCCGACACACCTCCTCCGCTCCAGGGCGCGACCGTCACGCCGGCTCTCTCGGCAAGGCGCTTGGCCTCAACCTTGTCGCCGAGCCGGCGCATCGCCTCGGCATCGGGCCCGACGAAGACGATGCCCAGCCGTTCGCAGAGCTCGGCGAATTCCGGATCCTCGGAGACGAAGCCCCACCCGACCCACACGGCGTCGGCACGGGCGGCGACGAGCGCTCGCTGGAGAGCGTCCTGGTCCAGGTAACCGCTGCGGCGGCGCCCGTCGGCGTCGACGATCGTGGCCGGACCGAGGCGGTAGGCCTCATCGGCCTCTCGCGCGAACATCGCATCCCGCTCCGGGTCGGTGTAGAGCGCAAGCGTCACGATCGGCTGCTGACGAGCGCCGTTGAGCTCGCGCACCGCGTGGATCAGCCTCATCGCGGGCTCCCCGCGATTGACGATCGCGAGGCGCTGGAACGGCCGGGCCAGGGACATCAGCCCGACCGGTGGGTGGCCATCTCGAGTCTGATCGACTCAACAGTGAACTCAAGCGTCTCCGGGTCCACCCCACTCATGGCGACGGCCTCTCCTCCGGACATATAGCGATTCTCAGGCTTATGCGCCCCACCCTCATCCGGGCGCCCCACCCTGCGACGGGGTGAAAAGTACGGATCACGGTCCCCGGTTGCCGTGCCCGGGCCCAGGTGGGCGATCGCCCTGACAGGCGCTCATTGTGGGCTCAACTATCTGCTAGGATCTTCCCATGGAACTGGGAGTCGCAACCTTCGCCGACCTGGCCGGCGCCACCTCGCCGCAGCAGCGGATGAAGGACCTGCTCGAGGAGATCGAGCTCGCCGACCAGCTCGGCCTCGACGTGTTCGCGCTCGGCGAGCACCACCGTCCGGACTTCCTCGTCTCCTCCCCGGCAGTGGTCCTCGGCGCGGCCGCCGTTGTGACCAAGCGGATTCGCCTCTCCAGCGCGGTCACCGTGCTCAGCTCGGACGATCCGGTGAGGGTCTTCCAGCAGTTCGCCGAGGTGGACCTGCTGTCCGGTGGCCGTGCCGAGATCATGGCCGGACGCGGCTCGTTCATCGAATCCTTCCCGCTGTTCGGCTACGACCTCGACGACTACGACGAGCTGTACGCCGAGAAGCTCGAGCTGCTGCTGGCAATCCGCGATCAGGTCCACGTCACCTGGAGCGGGCGTCTCCGCGCGCCGCTGGACAACGCGGCCGTCTGGCCCCGCCCGGTGCAGGACCCACTGCCCGTATGGGTCGCCGTGGGCGGCACCCCGCAGTCGGTCGTGCGCGCCGGCACGCTCGGGCTCCCGCTGACCATCGCGATCATCGGCGGCCAGCCCGAGCGGTTCGTGCCGCTGGTCGAGCTGTACCGCGAGGCCGCGAGCCGCGCCGGCCATGACCCGGCCGGCCTGGCGGTGGCGATCAACACGCACGCGTTCGTGGGCGAGACCTCGGTTCAGGCGGACAGCGCATTCGCCGCCCCGTATCTGGCCATGATGAACCGGATCGGACGCGAACGCGGCTGGCCGCCATCGGGTCGCGAGGCGTACGAGGCGCTGCGCTCACCGCGCGGAGCGCTGGCTGCCGGATCACCGCAGCAGGTGGCGGAGAAGCTCCTGTTCGAGCACGAGCTGTTCGGCCATCAGCGCTACGTGGGCCAGATGAGCGTGGGCGCGGTCGCCCACAGCGACGTGCTGCGCTCGATGGAGCTCTTCGGCACGCAGGTGGCGCCGCTCGTGCGCACGGAGGTCGCCCGCCGCGAGTCCGCCGCCGGCTCACCGTCCGAGCCCGCCGACCGAGCGCAGACAACCGCCTGAGATTGCCGGGCGCAGTCGACCGGCTGAGACCGTTGGGCGGGCGTCACGCCGGAACGCAGTCAGTTCGCACACACTGGCCATCCGATTCTCTGTCGATCGTCCAGCTCAGCGTCACGCCTCGTCGTCGGGCCGCACCACGATCTCCGACTCGCGCAGCGCCCGCAGGATGCCTCGCTCCAGGTGATGCGGCCGCCCGGTGTAGATCAGCGTGTCCAGCGGGTACCACATGCCGACCCAGGCCACGACCAGGAACAGCCCGTCGCCGAAGAAGGACCGGATGCCACCCGGGAGGCCGCTCTGGAGCACTGCCTCCGAGAGCGCGAGTCCCACCGCCAGGACGATCGCTCCGAAGAAGGACGCGCGGCCACCCTCCCGGCGGACAGCGGCGAGCAGGCTCTCCTCTCGCTTGATGCCGGCATCGCAGTACCGCATGATCGCCTGCCGGACTCCCCGCTCGACCTCCGGCGTGGCCTTCGCCCGCGGGAGCACGAGCACGATCCTCGCCGGGGTCCGCAGCGATCTCGAGCTCAGCTCGGTGCGAATCTGATCGATGCCCGCGTCGAGCAACGGCACGCCCGCCTCGACATCGGATTCCCTCGGGTAGAAGAGCTCATCCGGCGCCCCCAGTTCGATCCTGATCTCGTGGGCGGCGGGGCCGCCGGCGTCGTGGTTCCGGCTCGCTCTGCTCCGGGCACTCATGGCGACACGCTACTCGCGCCCCAGCGGCCGGTGAGCTCCTCCCACCGAGGGGCCGGACCCGGGACGGGGTCGTCGCCGGGCCGGTGCAGAGCCTCGAGGAGCAGCGCCAGGTAGCGCTGCCGGAGCTCGCGGGTCCGTGCCGGCGAGCCGAGCCGCACGGCCGCGAGCAGCTCGAAGATGACCGACAGGTCGTGGACCACGATGCCGGCACGCAGCACGCCGGCGGCGCGGATGCGGTCGAACAGCTCAACCATGAGCTCGTTCGCCAGCGCCGCCTGGGCCCACAGATCCGGGGTGGGCGTGAACGTGCCGGCCAGCGCATCGGTGAGCGAGCTGGTGTCCGCCTCCACGGCGCGGCGCATGAAGTCCGCAAACACGGTCCAGGGCTCGCGCTCGTCGGCCAGGGCGGCCCGGGTCTGATCGATGAACCGCTGCAGACCATCGCCGCAGAGCGTGCGCAGCAGGTCCTCCTTGCTGGGGTAGCGGCGATACAGGGCGCTGATCCCGACGCCGGCTTGGCGGGCGACCGCCGCGATCGGTGCCGTTGGGTCGTCGATGAACACGGCCCGCGCGGATTCGAGAATCACCCGGTCGTTGACGGCAGCCTGAGCCCGCCGACCGCTGAGCGGCGGAGTGGATGCATCTGTCATGTCCCCGATTCTAGCTGGAACAAATCATTCCGTTCTGGTATTCATGGAACAGATCAATTCGTTCCGCCCTCTGAGTCCAGAAAGGATCCAGGTACTGTGGGGAGCGATGTCCCCGACCCTCCCACCAGCGTTGTCCTCGGCGCTCGACACGATCCTCGACTTGACCGTCGTCCCCGGGTACACGAGCATCGGATACCGCCTGCGCAGGCCGATGTGGGACGCGGCCGAGCTTCCGCCGATGGACGGCCGCGTCGTGCTGATCACGGGCGCGACGTCCGGCTTGGGCCTCGCTGCAGCGGAGAGCTTCGCGCGCCTGCGCGCGAGCGTGATCATCGTCGGGCGCAACGCTGAGCGCGGCGAGCGGGCGCGGAGCGTCGTGACACAGCGAACCGGGAACCCAGACGTGACCTTGGAGCTGTGTGACCTGAGCTCGCTCGAGTCGGTCAGGGCGCTCGCCACGCGCATGGTCGCAGCGCACCCGCGGCTCGACGTGCTCGTCAACAACGCGGGCGTGCTGCCACCCGAGCGCACGCTGTCGGTGGATGGGGTCGAGCTCACCTTCGCCACCAACGTGCTCGGACCGTTCCTGCTCACCACCCTGCTCGTGCCGCTGCTCGAGCAGGGCGAGCCCGGCCGCGTGATCAACGTCTCCTCCGGAGGCATGTACTCGCAGCGGCTGGCGATCGACGACCTCGAGAGCACCCAGGAGCCGTTCGACGGCATCAAGGCGTACGCGCGCTGCAAGCGCGCGGAGGTGATCCTCACCGAGTTGTGGGCGCAGCGGCTGCGCGGCCAGGACGTCGTCGTGCACTCGATGCACCCCGGCTGGGCCGACACGCCGGGCGTGGAGACCTCTCTGCCCCGCTTCCACGCGGTGGCCAAGAGGCTGCTCCGGACCCCCCAGCAGGGTGCCGACACGATCGTGTGGCTCGGTGCCGCCGTCGAGCCGGCGGCCAGCTCAGGCGGTTTCTGGCACGACCGGCGACGGCGCGGCACTCATCGGGTGCCATGGACCCGGGAGAGCCCCGAGGATCGGCAGCGCCTGTGGGCGGAGTGCGAGCGGCTTAGCGGCCTGAAGAGATGATTCGCGGCCTCTGCCCGCTCGACGAAGAAGCGCCCGATGATCGACGCTCGGCTGCCGACGCGTTCGACTACCTCCGGGATCTCGAGAACCACTGGCGATCGGGGCACTCGCCACGGCGGCCGCGGTCGCGGCGCTGACCGCGAGCTCTGACCGGTGGGACCCTGGGCCCTGGGGACGGGTCACCCGATAGGGTGCCCGGCTCATGGGCACCCTCTCCGGCGACGCCACCACCGACGTCGACGCTCCGATTGACCGCTGCTGGGCGCTCGTCGAGGATGTCTCGACCGCCCCCGAGTGGCAGCGCGGGCTCGAGCAGATGGACGTGGTTGAACGCGACGAGCTCGGCCGCGGCGTGGTCTGCGACTCCGTCATCGACGGCAAGATCCGGCAGTTCCGCACCCGCGTGCGCTTCGGCTACGAGGGCCCCAACAAGCTCTCGTGGGAGCAGATCGAGGGGAATCTGAAGTCGATGCGCGGATCGTGGGAGTTCCGCGAACTGGGTGACGGGCGCACCCGCGTCACCTATCGCCTCGAGATCGATCCCGGGCGGCGTCTGGGGCTGCTGATTCGCGGACCGGTCGAGGCGTCGGTGCGCGGCGTGATCGTTGGGGCCCGCCCGGGCGAGCTGGCCACGCGCCTCGCCGCCGAGGGCTGAGCGCTCGCCACTCGCCGGCCCGGCGAGGCCTCCCCGGCGCCAGTGTCGGGAGTCACTATGCCGCGCGCGAGATGCTGCCGTCCACGTAGCGGACCGCGACGTCGGTCAGGATCCGCAGCATCGTCTTGGCGGCCGGCGCCACCCCTGGGCCGCCGAGCGTCGCCGCCACGACCTTACGCTCCGGGCTGGCCGGCGCCAGCGCCCGGACGACGATCCCGCGGTGCACGCGAGAGAGCGCCAGCCGTGGGATCAGCGCCACCCCCACGCCCGCCGCGACCAGCCCCTGCACGGTTTCGTAGTCATCGCTTTCAAACGTCACGTGCGGCTCGAAGCCGGCCGCCAGACAGGACCTGACGACGTGCCGCGCACAGGGGCTCGAGGCCGAGGTCTGCACCCACTCCTGATCTCGGAGGTCGGCGAGCGTGAGCGCCGGCTTGGCAGCCAGCTCGTGGTCGGACGGCAGGGCGACGTGCATTGGGTCCTCGAGCAGCGTCACCGAGCGCAGTCCAGCTCCCGGCCGCTCGCGCACGCCGGGGAACTCGAACAGCAGCGCCAGGTCGAACTCTCCCGAGCGCAGGCGCGGGGCGATCTCCTCGGGCTCCCCCTCGGCGAGGGTCAGGGCCACGTCCGGATGGCGCTCGCGGAAGGTGGCCACCGCGAGTGGCATCAGCGTCGCGCCGGCGGACGGAAACGAGGCGACCCGCAGGCGGCCGCCGCGAACGCCGAGCACGGCCGCGAGCTCGGCCTCCGCCGCCTCGACCTGGGCGAAGATCCCCTCCGCGTGCTCCACCAGCGTGGCCCCGGCCGCGGTCGGGCGCACGCCCTTGCGATCACGCACGACCAGCGTCGCTCCCGTCTCCGACTCCAGCCGCGCCACCGCCTGCGAGATGGCCGATTGGGTGTAGGACAGGGATTCCGCCGCGGCCGAGAACGACCCGCGCGCGATCACTTCCGAGAGCACCTTCAGGCGGACCAGATTCAGCATCAGTAAATCTTATAGTAGAGATGATCAGCTTCACTGGTGGTTATAGAAGGGCACTGTCATCCTCGCGGCGAACCTCGGTTCACGACCTTCCCTTCACCACTGGAGAGCCCACCGATGGCACCCAAGACGATCGTCTCCTACGACGACACACTCAACGACCACGACGCGCTTGCGCTGGGCCGCGTGCTGGCCGAGGCGGGCGCGGAGCTCCAGCTCGCCTACGTGCGTCACACCACCCAGTCCCAGCGCTCGCGCGAAGAGCTCGAGGAACATGAGGCTGAGGCCCTGCTCGAGCGCGGCGCGCGCTGGCTCGGCGACCTCGACGTGACTCGGCGCGTCGTCGTCAGCGCCTCGACCGGGGAAGGTCTCGGCTGGCTCGCGCAGCAGGAGCAGGCCGACATCATCGTCTTCGGCTCCGACTACCGGACCGCCGCCAGCCACGTGCAGACCGGGCGTTCGGCCCAGCGTCTGATCGAGGGCGGTCGCACCGCGATCGCGATCGCGCCCGCCAACTACCGCAGCAACCGCGACATCAACATCCGCTGGGTCGGCGTGCTCGAGCACGGCACCGACCAGGCGGCGCGTCAGACCGCCCAGGGACTGGCTGAGCACCTCGGGGCCCGCGTCACCACCAGCAGGACCGGGATCGACCTGCTGATCGTCGGATCGCGTCAGGAGGCCCCGGCGGGCCGGGTGATGATCACCGCCCAGGCTGAGTACGCGATCGAGACCGCGACCTGCCCGGTGCTGATCGTGGCCGCGGGCGTCCCGCTCGAGTTCGGTTCCCGGATCGTCGTTTACTGAGCATCGGGGCGCTCTGGCGCCCCCATCCCTTCTTCCGGGGGCGGCCGCCGTCGAAGGCGATCGCATCCCGAAGCGCGGCGCACGCCGGGTATCGTGGCGCGTTCGTGCGGACGCTCGTCGTCTCAGATCTCCATCTCGGCACCCGCCTCCGCCACGACGTCCTGATTCGGCCACAGCCGCTGGAGCGGCTGCTGGCCGGGCTTGACGGCGTGGATCGGCTGGTGCTGCTCGGCGACATCATCGAGCTTCTGGAGGGCAGGCCCGCGCCGGCGATGGAGATCGCCAAGCCTGTGCTGCGCGCGATCGGCGCCCGGCTGGGACCAGGCCGCGAGGTGATCGTGGTTCCCGGCAACCACGATGCGCTGCTGGTCCGCGATTGGGTCAAGCGCAAGGGCGACCGGCTCGACCTCGACGGTGCCGTGCCTCTCGACGCCACTCCGATGCTCGAGCGCGTGGTGTCGCTGCTGGCGCCGGCTCGCGTCCGCGTCAACTATCCCGGCACGTGGCTGTCCGACAGCGTGTGGGCCACGCATGGCCACTATCTGGACCGGCACCTGCTGCCCGAGTCGACGTTCGGGATCGCCCGCGGGCTGCTGGGGCGCCTCCCTCGCGACGGTGCCGCGGCGGTCGACTACGAATCAGCCGGCGGTCCATCGCTGACTCGGTTCGAGGCGCTGATGACCAGATGGCTGCCGCGACCGCTGGCGGCGCTGTTCGATGACCTGGCCGAGCTGCTGCGCGCCGGCACGATGCCCCGAGTCCCCACGAACCTGCTACCCCAGCGGATCGCACCCCTGACCTCGATCCTGCTCGGCCTGCAGATGCGGCGCGCCAGCCTGCCCGCGCTGGCCCGCGTCGTGCATCGACTCGGCGTCGGCGCGGACTGGGTCGTGTTCGGCCACGTGCACCGGCTCGGACCGCTGCCTGGTGACGATCTGCTTCGCTGGCAGGGACCGGGCGGCAGCCCGCGTATCGCCAACACCGGGTCGTGGTGCTACGAGCCCAGGCTGGTCCACCGCGCCAACCCGCCGCATCCCTACTGGCCCGGCGGCGCGGTGGTGATCGAGCCCGGCGAGCCGCCGCGGGCGATGGGGTTGCTCGACGATCTTGACTCCCGGGCTCTGCACTGATCGGCGCGGCGGGGCCGGCGCAGCGATCAGGTGGGTCAGCGCACGATCAGGTGGGAGTCGCCGAACTCGTGCCACAGGTAGCCGTGCGCGAGCGCGGCGTCGTAG